>JAISNN010000076.1 GCA_031276195.1 Clostridiales bacterium | reverse complement strand
ATCACTAAGGGAGGGACGGTTTTTATGAACTCCGTACTTAGTATGACAAAACGGAACATTAAACTCTTTTTTAAGGATCGCGCGACGTTGATTTTTACCTTTTTGGCGCCCGTGATAATATTGGGGCTGTATCTTTTGTTCATAAGAAATATGCAGGTCGAAGGTATGTCGGAGTCGGGTATCCCGAAAGAAAAAATCGGAAATATCGTCGATTCGTGGCTCATAGCGGGCGTCGCGGCGGTCGGTATGATGAGTGTCGCTCTGAACGTTTGCGCGCTTTCCGTCGCGGATAGGCAATGGGGGCTTTCGGACGATTTTTTGGTTTCGCCCGTGAAGCCGTATAAAATTAAAGCGGCGTATCTTCTCTCGGCGTTTATCTTGACGTTTGCAGTCGGCGCGGTCTTTATCGTTCTCGGCGTGTCGTATCTGGCTCTGACGGGCGGCGCGGCGGACGTTTTTATGGCGGTTCGGCTGTTCGGCGTTATGCTTTTGACGACGGTTTTCAGCGTTTCGCTTATGGATTCGATCGTTTCCGCATTCAAAACTCAACAGGCAAGCGGCGCGTTCGGCGGACTTTTTTCGGCTTTTTCGGGCTTTATTACGGGCGCGTATATGCCGATGTCCATATTTCCTAAACCCGTAAGGTTTATATGCGAACTGTTCCCGGGGACGCACGCCGCGTCGCTCTATAAACAAATCTTGATCGGCGCGCAAACCGCGTCTTTCGGAGCGGATTCGTATATATCGGAGGCGTTGAACGACGCGCTGGGCGTGAAAATCGGCTTATTCGGCGCGGAGATCGGCGCGGCGGGGCAGGTAGTATATATCTTGGCGGTCAGCGTTTTACTCGTCGCGGCGGCGATATTTTTGCCGAAAGCGGTTAAGAATCCGTTCGTCAAGACGGATTCTAAAAACAAGGCGAAAAAATATAGAGTATGAACGGGAATAGCGGGTATTTTTTAAAATCGTAATACTATGCAAATCGGTTTTTTAAAAAAAATAGAGTATTCTAAAAAATAAAATCCCCTCAAATTTTATAGAAAAAACGCCGATTTATAAAAAAACACTCACCGAAAGATATGAGAATTTCGGTTTTAAAAAAATGAAATACCGTAGACGGATAGGAATAAAAAATACGCTTTGTGAGTATAGCGTAAAAAAATAGAATACTATGCAAAACGAATATTTAGAAAAATAGAATACTATAAAAACGGATATTTTCAAATTTTTGAAAAAAAAATTTAAAGTTTGAGAAGAATAGAATACTATACTAATTTTGAAAAAAGAAAATTCAAAAAAGGAACGGTAAAAAATGTTTACGGTCGAAGCGGCGGAAAGATATTCGAGGCACATTCTTTTAAAAGAGGTCGGTGTCGCGGGTCAGATGAAATTGGGCAAAGGAAAGGTTTTGGTCGTCGGAGCGGGCGGCTTGGGTTCGCCCGCGGCGATGTATCTCGCCGCGGCGGGAGTCGGAACTATCGGAATCGCCGACGCGGATAAGGTGGATTTGTCCAACCTTCAACGGCAGATTATCCATTCGACGGAGGACGTCGGGAAGCGAAAAACCTTGTCCGCAAAGGAGACGATAGACGCGCTCAATCCGAATATATCGGTCGTTATTCACGACGTGTTTGTAGATTCAAAAAACATCGCCGGAATTATAAAGGATTACGACTTTGTGATCGACGGAACGGACAATTTTTCATCGAAATTTCTTATAAACGACGCATGCGTTTCGGTTGGTAAGGCGTTTTCGCACGGCGGCGTTCTTAGGTTCTCGGGGCAGACTATGACGTATGTCAAGGGCGCGCCTTGCCTGCGCTGCATCTTTAAAAATCCGCCGGAAAAAGAGGTTTTGACTTGCCGTGATTCGGGGGTTTTGGGGGTGGTTCCCGGGGTTATCGGCACGGTTCAGGCGTGCGAAGCCGTGAAATATCTGCTCGGCGCGGGCGAATTGTTGACGGGGAAACTGCTTATTTTTGACGCTTTGAGGACGGATTTCAGAAAAATTGAGATAAAACGCGATGCGGATTGCACCTGCGGCGACATAAACCGTATTAAACTCGTCGATTACGCGCCGCCGCAAAATTGCCGTTTGTGAAAGAGATTGATTGTATATGTAAAAGTATAAGCCGGATTAAACTCGTCGATTACGCGCCGCCGCAAAATTGCCGTTTGCGAGAGAGATTGATTGTATGTGTAAAAGCATAAGCCGAATTAAACTCATCGGCTATGCGTCTCCGTGAAATTGCCGTTTGTGAGAGAGATTGATTGTATGTGTAAAAGCATAAGCCGAATTAAACTCATCGGTTACGCGTCTCCGTGAAATTGCCGTTTTTAAAATCGCGCATAGAAAACAAAAACGGAAAATTTTTGTCAAACTACTTGCAAGGAATGAATAAAAGTGATATAATCATTACAAAAACGTACAGAAACTACTTTAAAAACTTTAAAGACCACTTCGGAGCGCGTGTTTTCGACTTGGAAACGGGTAAAAAGTATATCGTTACGAATATGACGTACGTCAATAGAAATTGGGATTATGACGTTGTATATCAATTAAACGAGAACCACACGAGGAAAAACAACAGTTATCAAGCCCCGCAAGCGATAAGAACGGATACGGCGATACCGCTAAGCGGAGCGAAAGAACGCAAGACGTTTATCAAACAGACCGTCAAAATCGGCTTGTCGCCCGTAACGCAAGAGGGAAATAATTTTTTAGTCGATAAAAAAATACTACTTTCCGCATTAATGCCGAATACCGTTGACAGCAAATATTACCCTCAAATAGCGGCGGTTTACCCGACAGCCGACAACGCGCCTATCATAAACCCGAAATTGTTAGCGAACATAGCGCAATTTACCGTCGGGAAAATGATTTGTATTAATTTGAAGTTTTACGATAATATTTTAGCGGGGAAAAGTAAAAATACCAAAAGAACAACCGAATCACATATCGGACTAGGCGGATCTACTTTTTATATACATAAAGATAATGGAGATGTAAGTAGTCAAATTCCGATTTTATTTACAAATACTTTCGGAGAAATTTCTAAATTAAAAATATTACTATCGTCTGCTTCAGCAACTACACTTTCCGATTTTGGTAATGTTGGTGGTGGTTGGGGTGATAATGGCAATGTAAGCGGAACAGAATATCTAAAAACAGAGAACAGTTATAAAACGATGAAATCTTTACCGATTATTCCAGATTAAAGGTGTTTTTAATTATGAAATTTGCGATAAAACATTTTTTTATTTTTAAAATTATATGTTCGTTTATTTCTATTATTGCCGTTATTTGTCTATTAATTATGTTGTCAAGGACAATAAACCTACAAATTTCCATTTATAATTGGAGTGGAGGGCTTGAACCTTTTCGCGCGGAACAGTTAAGTTTAGGATTTAAAATGATTATAGGTTATTTTATATCAATAATTGCACTCCTTTTATCCAATATTTTAATTTGGCTATTACGTCCGTTATCGAGCGATAAGTTACACGAGTTACAGGCGGAGATAGCGGAACGTCGCCGTTTGAGAATGGAGCGGAAGCGGGACGCGTTGATAGAGGCGTTGGAGCGCGGCGAAAACGACGACGCGGGGAAAATGGAATAGCGAAAAACTAAATAGCGACATTCAAAAAGCACTTTAAGCGGGTGCTTTTTTAATATGGAATAGCAATTTTAATCGATAGAGTTTAAAATGCGAGAGAGTTTTTTATTGACCGCATAAAAAGCATTGACTATTTTTCGATATGGTGGTAATATATTATCGAAGTGTCTTTAAAGGACGGTGCGGCGAAACCGGCAAGACGTTTTTTTGAGTAGTATGGATTTGTTTTTTAGTGTTTTGTATTGTTTTGGATTTGCTTTTTCGCCGCCTTTTTACGGGCGGATTTTTTTTACGACTTTTGGGAATCTTTAACTTTTGGTAATGCTTTATGGAAGGTTATGCCCGATAAGAAAAAAACGGTGAATGTAGATCGGGATTGAAAATTTTATCGTATAAAAATAAGCGGTGGAAATAAGCGGCGGTTCGTAAAAAAAAATAAGCGGTGAAATTTTGGACGGCAATTTATAAAAAAATAAGCGGTGAAATTTTGGACGGCAATTTATAAAAAAATAAGCGGTGAAATTTTAAACGGCAATTCATAAAAAATAAGCGGTGAAATTTTAAACGGCAATTCATAAAAAATAAGCGGTGAAATTTTAAACGGCAATTCATAAAAAATAAGCGGCGAAGTTATGAAGTTATGCGGATATTAGATAAGAATTAAGCGCGGAATTAAGCGAGAGATTAGATAAAAAGAAGCGTGAATTTAAGCGGAAAATTATATAAGGATAAAAAACGGCAGTATAAGCGGAGATTATATATAAGGATAAAAAACGGCGCATATAAGCGGAGATTATATGCAAATTGGAACGGAAATTCGGTGAAAAAGGGGAGACTTATGCGTTTAAAAGCAAAGATTATGGACGGCGGCGGGATTGACCGCGCGCTTGCAAGGATCGCGCACGAGATTATCGAGAGAAATTTTAATCTTTCGTCCGTCGCGCTTATCGGCGTTCGCACGAGGGGCGTTCCGCTCGCGAAGCGAATCGCCGGATTTATCAAGAGCGCGTCCGGGGAGAGCGTCGCGGTCGGGATTTTGGACATTACGCTGTATCGCGACGACCTTGGAATCATAAACGAACACCCCGTAATAAACAGTACGGAAATAAATTTCAGCATCGCCGACAAAACCGTCATAATCGTTGACGACGTGCTGTTCACGGGGCGGACGGTTCGGGCGGCTATCGACGCGATTATGGAATACGGCAGACCGCAAAAAATTCAGTTGGCGGTTCTCGCGGACAGAGGGCATAGAGAATTGCCTATCCGCGCCGACTATTCGGGAAAGAACGTGCCGACGGCAAGGAGCGAAAAGGTCGTCGTGAATTTGACGGAGACCGACGGACGCGACGGCGTGGAGTTGTATGACGGCGGCGAAAATAAGTGATATTAAATCGCGGTGAAGTATAACTAATATTATATTTTTTGAATGATAAAAACGTTTAAAAAATCGCGGTATAGCGCCGCGAAAAAAGATATAACTTATATTATATACCGCCATTATGATTTGTTATACATTGCGATACGGTTTATTGCACACTGCAATACGCTCATTATATACGGGCGATACGCTTTATTGTACACTGCAATGCGTTCACTATATACGGACGGACGATGCGGTTTATTGCACACTGCAATGCGTTCATTAATATACGGAATGCGGTTTATTATATTGCCGCAGTACGGTTTGCGATACGGTTTGTTATATACTATTAATACATTTTGGAGCGGGATAAATGAAGGATCTACTCGGCTTGCGCGGGCTTGACGCGCACGAAATCGAAAACATTTTGACGACTGCCGTCGAGATGAAAAAAATACTCGTCAACAACGTCAAAAAAACCAACCATTTGAGCAATAAGAGCGTCGCCACGTTGTTTTACGAGAACAGTACGCGGACGAGAACGAGTTTCGAGATCGCCGCGAAATTTATGGGGGCGGTTCTCAGCAGCATTCCCGTCGCGCAGTCCAGCGTCCGTAAGGGCGAAACTCTTATCGATACGGGAAAGACGCTCGACGCGCTGGCGACGGACGTTATCGTCATTCGGCACGAGGTTTCGGGCGCGCCGCATTTTCTCGCGAAAAACGTCAAAGCGTCCGTTATAAACGGCGGCGACGGTATGAACGAACACCCGACGCAGGCGCTTCTCGATATGTTCACCGTAGCGGAGGAAAAGGGGAGTTTGAAGGGCTTGAAGGTCGCGATTATCGGCGACGTAAAGCATAGCCGCGTCGCGAGGAGCAACCTTTGGGGGATGAGCAAATTGGGTGCGGAGATCACTCTTTGCGCGCCCGGTACGCTTATGCCGAAAGATATAGGGCTTGCGGTGAAAAATCTCAAAATCGAAAAAAACGCCGACGAAGCGGTCAGAGGCGCGGACGTCGTTATGGGGCTTAGGCTGCAACTCGAACGTATGACTTCGGGCTTGATTCCGAGCGTCGGCGAGTATAACGAATTTTACGGGTTGAGCGAAAAACGGTTAAAGGGAGCGGATAAGGACGTTATGGTTTTGCACCCCGGTCCTATCAACCGCGGAGTGGAGATCGACGGGGATGTCGCGGACGCGAAAAACAGTTTTATAGAAAGGCAGGTTACGAACGGTGTCGCGGTGAGAATGGCGGTATTGTTTTTGCTCACCAGGAGTTAAAGGAAAATCTAAAAAAACGCGGTTTTATGCGGAATAAAAAAATGCCCTCCGCTAAGCAATGAAGAGTAAAAATCCGCTTAAAAAATTGAAATAAAAAACATAAAAAACGCGGCTTTACGCGGAACTAAAAAAACACTTTGCGTCCAAAAAACAAAATGAAAATCCGGTTTGATGCGGAATGAAAAAACGATTTTCCGATAAGGAATAAAGATTGAAAATCCGTTAAAAAAGCCGTGAGAAAGAATGCGAAAAAACGCGGTACTATACCGCGAAAAATGTTATATAATATGCTATATCGCGCGATATGGAAAAAGGGGTAAAAAATATGCGTTTAATTATAAAAAACGGCAATGTAGTCAAGGGGAACGCGGTTCAAAAAGAGGACGTTTACGTTGAGAACGGGCGGATCGTAAAGCCGGAAAAGAGCTTCGGCGCGGATCGGATTATCGACGCGTCGGGGCTTTATGTTATGAGGGGGCTTGTCGATATGCACGTCCATTTGAGAGAACCCGGCTTTGAATACAAGGAGGATATCGCTTCGGGTACGAAAGCCGCCGTCAAGGGAGGTTTCACCGCCGTATGCTGTATGCCGAACACGAAACCCGCGGCGGACAATCCCGCCGTCATAACCTATATCAAGGCGCGCGCGGCGGAGGCGGACAACTGCCGCGTCTATCCGATCGGCGCGATCACAAAGGCGCAAAAGGGCGGCGAAATCACCGAAATGTTCGCGTTAAAAAGGGCGGGCGCGATAGCGTTAAGCGACGACGGATACCCCGTGTCGGACGGGAACATTATGCGCCTTGCGTTGGAATACGCGAAAACCGCGGAGATTCCGCTCATTTGTCATGAGGAAGATACGGCGATTGCGGCGGGCGGCGTGGTCAACGAGGGCTATAACGCGACGATAGCCGGGCTTCGCGGCATTTCGTCCGTTGCGGAAAGCGCGATGATCGCGCGCGACGTGTTGCTCGCCGAAAGTTTGAATACGAGAGTTCATATAGCGCACGTCAGCACGAAAAGCGGACTTGAAATCATTCGCCGGGCAAAAAAACGCAGGGTCGCCGTAACGTGCGAGACCTGTCCGCATTACTTTTGCGCGAACGATTCTCTCATTTTGTCATTCGATACGAACACAAAGGTAAACCCGCCCCTTAGGTCGGAGGAGGATAGGCTCGCGGTCGTCGAGGCGATAAAAGACGGGACGGTGGACGCTATCGTTACCGATCACGCGCCGCACCACAAAAACGATAAATCCGTCGAGTATAACTACGCCGCGAACGGTATCAGCGGCTTAGAAACCGCCTTCGCGCTGTCGTATACTTTTTTGGTCAAAAACGGCGGTATAGACATAATAACGCTTGTTAGATTGATGAGCGAAAATCCCGCTAAAATTTTGGGGCTGGATAAGGATGCGGAATATGCGGACGCGGCGGATTTGACCGTCGTCGATTTGAATAAAAAGTATAAAATTTCAGTAAAGGATTTTGTCAGCAAGGGCAAAAATTCGCCGTTCGACGGCTTGGAAGTTTACGGAGAGGTGAGATATACGATCATCGGCGGAAAGATAAAATACGAGGCGAAAAGTTAACGGTCGGCATATGAAATGCTAAATTGAAACTCGAAAAGCAAAACTCAAAAATGTGAAACGCAAAATAAGGAATGCAAGGCATAAAACGGGAAGTACAAAGTATAGAAGTATAAAATAAAAAGTGTAAAACACGAAAAAAGAAATTCAAAATGTGAAAAATAAAGCGTGAAATGCAAAATATAAAATACTAAAAAAAAGGAAAGGTGAAAAAGGAAAAAAAATTATGATTATAGACAAATTGATCGATGAAATTAAGAAAAAATCAAATCCGACCGCTTTGGGTTTGGACACCTGCGCCGATTATCTGCCCGGGGAATTGAGGGTTAAGATTAAGGATTTTAAGGATGCGGGGAGGGTAATTTTTGAATTTAACAAAAGCATTATCGACGCGGCGGCGGATCTTATTCCCGCGGTGAAATTGCAGGCGGCGTATTATGAAATGTACGGCGCGCACGGAATGGAGGCTTACGAAAAAACCCGCGAATATGCCAAAAGCCGCGGATTGATCACTATCGCCGACGTAAAACGAAACGATATCGCCAGCACCGCCGGGGCATATTCGAGGGCGTATTTGTCTTGTTCGGACATAGGGATTCCGGCATACGATTTCGACTTTATGACCGTCAATCCGTACCTCGGAAGCGACGGTATAGAACCTTTTTTAGCGGACTGCAAAAGCCGCGAAAAAGGACTCTTTATTCTCGTCAAAACCTCAAACAAAAGTTCGTCTGAATTGCAAAACCAAATCCTTAAAGACGGGCGGACGGTCTATGAATTGGTCGGCGGTTTCGTTGAGAATTGGGGGAGGGATCTCGTCGGGAAGTACGGGTATAGTTCGGTCGGCGCGGTCGTCGGCGCAACACAAAAAGAGGAGGCGCGAAAGATCAGAAAGGCATACGCGAATATGTTTTTTTTGATCCCGGGATACGGCGCGCAGGGCGGCTCTGCCGCCGATCTTTCGGTGTCTTTCGACGAACGGGGATTGGGCGCGGTCGTCAACAATTCGCGCGGGATTATCTGCGCGCATAAAAAATTTCCCGAATTGAAATATTATGAAGCGGCGAGAAAAGCGGTCGTTTTGATGAAAGAGGATTTAGGAAAGGAGAGGTTTGATAGTGAAAATATTTTTTAAAAAATATAATTTAAAAATCATCACGGAAACTATTGACTTTTTTTATTATATATATTAGAATATAGATAACAATTTAATAGAGCGTTTCGGACAAGCCGATAATTGCCGTCGTTTTAGAGAATCTCGTGTGATTGGATTTGAATGATTTTTAAAAAATATCCTTTGAATTCAAGGCGCGGAATTGAGTTTAAATGATTTTTAAAGATTGTTTAAGTTCAAGGCGCGTTAGTTGGATTTGAATGATTTTTTTTGAATATCGTTTGGATTCGGGGTGCGCGTGAGGTCTTGATAAAGAGAGTATCCGTTTGGTGTAAGGATATACGGGGGGTTATATGGTACCGCCGGGAATATTTGCGTGAAAAGTTTTTTTCTTAAAAAAAACGCGCCGCGTTGCATTTATGAGATATGCAAAAAAACGGCGCGGGGGATTAAATTTTTTTTCGCTTGACGCTTTAAAGCCGTAAATCGAGAGATCCGGAAATGGTTTTTTTCGGGTAATTAAGGTGGAATCGCGGGAGTTTTCTCGTCCTTAAAAAGTGTTTTTTGGGACGGGATTTTTTTATTCGCAGAGAAATTAATATGAAAAAGGAAATAAATTCAAGACCGAAAAATGAAAAATTAAGGTTTAAAACGAAAGAAATAACACCGAAAAAACAAGAAAAACAACGCTAAAAAGCAAGAAAATTAACGCTAAAAAGCAAGAAAAACAACGCTAAAAAGCAAGAAATAATGCCAAAAAAACGAAAGAATTAACGCTGAAAAGTAAGAAAAATAACGCTAAAAAACGAAAGAATTAACGCTGAAAAAGCAAGAAATAATGCCTAAAAAACAAGAAAATTAACGCTAAAAAGCGAGAAAAACAACGCTAAAAAGTAATGAATAATGCCGAAAAAACAAGAAAATTAACGCCAAAAAGTAAGAAATAATGCCAAAAAAACGAAAGAATTAACGCTGAAAAGTAAGAAAAATAACGCTAAAAAAGCAAGAAATAACGCCGAAAAAACGAAAGAATTAACGCCAAAAAGTAAGAAAAACAATGCTAAAAAGCGAAAGAATTAACGCTAAAAAATCAAGAAATAACGCCGAAAAAATATAAAAATCAATACCGAAAAAACGAAAAAATAGTATGCAAAAAGCAAAAATAATACGTAAAAAACAAAAAAGAGAAAGGGTAAAAACTTAAAAAAACAGTTTTTTTAAAAAGGAGACGACACTATGAAAATCACATTAAAGGACGGAAAGGTTTTGGAAATCGCCGGCAAAATTTCCGCCGGAGATTTGGCGAAAAGCATAAGCGAGGGGCTGTTTCGGAACGCTGTATGCGCGAAAATCGACGGAAAACCGTGCGATTTGTCCGACGTTATCGACAAAGACTGCGCTTTTGAGGTCATAACTTTCGACGACGCGGAGGGCAAAAACGTTTATCGGCATACCGCCTCGCACATTCTCGCCCAAGCGGTCAAGAGCATTTTTCCCACCGTTAAACTCGCTATCGGTCCAGCCGTCGAAAACGGATTTTATTACGACTTTGACTTCGTGACAAAAATCACGACGGACGATTTCGGCAAAATCGAAGCGGAAATGAATAAAATCATCAAGGCGAACCTGCCGATCGAAAAATTCGTCCTCTCCAAGTCCGCCGCCGCAAGCGAGGTCAAGAAATTCGGCGAGGACTATAAACTCGAACTCATAAACGATTTGCCCGACGGCGCGGAAATTAGTTTTTACCGTCAGGGCGATTTTGTCGAGATGTGCCGCGGTCCGCACCTCCCGTCCACGGGAAAAATCAAAGCGTTCAAACTGACGAATCTTGCCGGCGCATATTGGAAAGGCAGCGAAAAAAACAAGATGCTGACCAGAATATACGGCACGGCGTTCACAAAAAAAGCCGATATGGACGAATATTTGGCGGGAATAGAAGACGCGAAAAAACGCGACCACAATAAAATAGGCAGAGAACTCGGAATCTTTATGACGGACGAGAATATCGGGCAGGGCTTGCCCCTCCTTATGCCGAAAGGCGCGAAAATTATGCAAATTTTGCAGCGTTTCGTGGAGGACGAGGAGGAAAAACGCGGTTATCTTCCGACAAAAACCCCTCTTATGGCGAAAAATAATCTCTATAAAATCTCCGGGCATTGGGACCACTACCGCGACAAGATGTTCGTTTTGGAAGAGGAAGATTCGGGTGAAGTTTTCGCGCTCCGTCCTATGACCTGTCCTTTTCAATATTCGATATATAACAACGGGCTGAAAAGTTACCGCGACCTCCCCAAAAGATACGCCGAAACCGCGACGCTTTTTAGAAAAGAGGCGAGCGGGGAAATGCACGGACTTATCAGGGTTCGGCAGTTCACGCTCAGCGACGGGCATATCGTATGCGCGCCCGACCAGCTGGAAAGCGAATTCGAGGGCGTTATGGACTTGATCTATTATCTCCTGAAATGCTTGGGGCTTACGGAGGGCGTGGCGTTTCGATTTAGCCGCCGCGACAAAAACGACAAGGAAAAATATATCGACGACGACGAGGCTTGGGATCGCGCCGAAGCCATTTTGAAAAATATTATCGACAAAATGGGCATAAAATACACGGAGGGCATAGGCGAAGCCGCCTTTTACGGTCCAAAATTGGACATTCAATATAAAAACGTTCACGGGAAAGAGGATACGATTATCACGGTTCAAATCGACTTTGCGATGGCGGAAAAATTCCGTATGTCGTACGTCGACGAGAACGGCGAAAGGAAAATTCCGTATATTATTCACAGAAGTTCGATCGGCTGCTATGAGAGAACGCTCGCCATGCTGATCGAAAAATACGCCGGCGCGCTGCCGCTTTGGATGTGTCCCGAACACGTCCGCGTTATGAGTCTGACCGACAGGACGATCGAAAAAAGTTTGGAAATCAAACGCGCCCTTTGCGAAGCGGGAATTCTCGCCGCCGCGGACAACAGAAACGAGAAAATCGGATATAAAATCCGCGAAGCGCAACTCGAAAAAATCCCGTATATGATAGTCGTCGGCGACAAGGAAGCCGAAAGCGGAGTTTTGGCGGTCAGGAGCAGGAGCGGAGGCGACCTCGGGACGATGGAAATAGGCGCGTTTATAGAGCGCGTGAAAAAAGAAATCGCGGATAAGGTGTGTTGAAAATAAGCCGTCTTAATTTATGCGTTATGCGGAATGAAAAAAAGCGGCTTAGGTTTTTAGGTATGCCGGAAAGAGTTTATACCGTTTTAAATTATTAATATTATGCGGAATTAAAAAAAGGTGAATCGCGCGATTGCGCGTTTAGGAGGAATTTTATGTTATTGTCAAATCTATTGGGGGAGCGTTTGAGGGAAAAACCGGCGGACGCGAAAATCGTCAGTCAGATTTTCTTGATGAGGGGCGGATATATCAAGCACGTGTCGAACGGTTCGTACAGTATGCTGCTCCCCGCCGTCAAAATTACGCAAAAAATAGAGGGAATCATAAGAGAGGAAATGAATAAGATCGGCGGACAGGAGGTCTTGATGCCCGTGGTGCTTCCGCGCGAACTGTGGGACGAGTCGGGGCGGTACGAGTCGGTCGGCGCGGAACTTCTGCGCCTAAAAGACAGAGGGGGGAGGGATATGCTCCTTGCGATGACTCACGAGGAGGGCGCGGTGCATTTGGTGCGCGACGACGTTACGTCCTACGGGCGTTTTCCCTTTATGCTGTATCAATTTCAGACGAAATTCCGCGACGAACCGCGCTGCAAAGGCGGGCTTATACGCGTCCGCGAATTCACTATGAAGGACGCTTACAGTTTTCATACGAGCCAAAAGGATTTGGAGGAATATTATAAAAAATGCTATAAGGCGTACGAAAATATATTCCGCCGCATAGGAATCCCCGAAGTCGTCGCCGTCGCGTCCGATACCGGTATGATGGGCGGAAAGGTCGCGCATGAATTTATGCTTTTGTGCGACGCGGGAGAGGATACGATATGCGTTTGCGAGAAGTGCGGATCATATGAAAATATCGAAGTCGCTCCCGTGAGAGCGGTCAAAAACGGCGGCGGAAAAACGCAAAATCCGGACGGCTTTGCAAAGAAAAAAAGCGATGCCGCGCTCCTTGAAAAAGAGGGCGAAAACGGCGGTATAGAACCGCGGATTCGGGAGGAAAAAAACGACGGCTTAGAGATGCAAATTTCCGAAGAATTCACGCCCGGAATCGAGAGCATAGAACAACTTTCCGCGCACTTTAAGGTCGAAAAAACGCGGATAATAAAATCGGCGGTGTTTGCCGTCGAGGGTTCGAATACGACCGTCGTCGTCTTTATAAGAGGGGATTACGAGGTCAACGAAACCAAACTCAAAAAGATCGTCAAGGCGAACGTCTTTCCGCTCGAAGGCAAGGCGGCGGACTTGGAATTCGGCTATATCGGACCCGTGGGGCTGAAAGCCGAAAATACGCTCATAGTGTACGACAAAACGATCGAGGGCGAAAAAAATATGATCGCGGGCGCGAACAAAAAGGATTATCATTTCAGGGGCGTGAGCGTTCCGCGCGACATAAACGGCGCGTCGTTTTATGACGTTGCGAAAGTCAACGACGGCGATTTGTGCGCGTGCGGAGGGACGTATACGCTCAGGAAGGGTATCGAGGTCGGGAACATTTTTCAACTCGGAACGAAATATACCGCCTCTATGAAAATGTCCTATCTCGACGAAAACGGCGCGGCGCAAACTCCCGTTATGGGCTGCTACGGCATAGGAGTGGGGCGCGCTATGGCGAGCGTCGCGGAGGTTCGGCACGATGACAACGGTCCCGTTTGGCCCTTTGCGATCGCGCCGTGGCAGGTTCATATAAACGTCTTGTCGGGGGACGCGGAGATCAAAACCGCCGCGTTTAAACTCTATCGAAGCCTCCTAAACGCGGGGATAGAGGTCATAATCGACGACAGAAAGGTGAGCGCGGGCGTGCAGTTTGCGGACGCGGATCTGCTCGGCGTTCCGTTCAGGGTGGTTTTCGGTCCGAAGAATTTCGCGAACGGACAGGCGGAAATCATTTCGCGCGACAAAAAAATCAGGGAAACCGTGCCGGTCGGAGAATTGAAAAAGACGGTTTCGGGATATGTGAAAAGGGCGAAAAAGAGTATTTTTTAGCGGTCAACTAAAACTTATTCAACGTCAAATTTAAGATAAGAATTCAAAAGCAAACTTTAAATAATCAAAATCAATTTCAAGACAATCATTCAAAAATCAAATTATCCGTTAAATCGAAAGGAGCGGTATGCCGAACGAAAAGGACGCACGGGACAGACAAAAATTTATCAGAAACTTTTGCATAGTCGCGCATATCGACCACGGCAAAAGTACGCTTGCGGACAGGATTCTCGAAAATACGGGGACGGTTTCGGAACGCGATATGAAAGAACAACTTCTCGACAGTATGGACATAGAGCGCGAAAGGGGAATCACTATAAAACTGCAACCAGTCCGTATGTTTTATAAATATAAGGGGGAGGAATACACCTTTAACCTCATCGACACCCCCGGACACGTCGATTTTACCTATGAGGTTTCCCGCTCTCTCGCCGCATGCGAGGGCGCGCTTCTCGTCGTGGACGCGACGCAGGGAATTGAGGCGCAGACGCTGACAAACGCCTATCTCGCCCTCGATAACGATCTCGAAATCCTCCCCGTCGTAAACAAAATCGATCTCCAAAGCGCGGATATCGAAAAGACGAAAAAGGAAATAGAGGACGTTATCGGGCTTTCGGCGGAGGATATACCCCTCATCTCGGCGAAGGACGGAACGGGAATTTCATACCTTTTGGACGCCGTCGCGGAAAAATTGCCGCCCCCGTCGGGCGACGAAAACGCGCCCCTCAGAGCGTTGATTTTCGACTCCTTTTATGACAATTTCAAGGGGGCGATTTGCTTTATCCGCGTCAAGGACGGTCATATATCCGCGGGGGAAAAAATCCGCCTTATGAACACGGGAAAGGAATTCGACGTCGTAGAGGTCGGCGTGCTGTCGCCTAAAATGCTGCCCGTTCAAAAACTTTCGGCGGGCGACGTCGGGTATATCGCGGCGAGTATAAAAAACGTTAGGGACGCGTCGGCGGGCGATACGATAACTCTTCAAAACGGAGGGGCGGACATCCCGTTGAAGGGGTATAAGGAGGTCATTCCCGTGGTTTTCGCGGGCATCTATCCCGCGGACGGCGGCAGGTATAACGACCTCAAAGACGCCCTCGACAGGCTGAAACTCAACGACGCGTCCCTAAAATTTGACCCGGAAGTCTCGCAGGCTTTGGGATTCGGGTTTCGCTGCGGCTTTTTGGGGCTTTTGCATATGGAAATTATCGAAGAGCGGCTGGAAAGAGAGTTCGATCTCGACCTTATAACCACCGCGCCCAGCGTGTCGTACAAAATCACGAAAACGAACGGCGACGAACTCTTTATCGACAATCCCTCCAACCTCCCGAACGTCTCCGAAATCGCGGCGATGGAAGAACCCGTCGTCAAAGCGTATATCTTTACGCCGCCCGAATACGTCGGCGCGATTATGGATCTCTGCCAGGAAAAGCGCGGAACGTATATCGACCTGACGTATATCGACGCGAACCGCGTCAAACTTAGTTATGACATTCCGCTGAACGAAATTATTTACGATTTTTTTGACGCGCTGAAATCGCGCAGCCGCGGATATGCCAGCCTCGACTATGAAACCGCGGGATATAAGGAAAGCCGTCTTGTAAAACTCGACATTATGCTGAACGGCGAGATTTGCGACGCGCTGAGTTTTATCGTGCATAGGGATAAGGCGTACGCCCGGGGACGCAGTATCGCGGAAAAATTAAAGGACGTCATTCCGCGGCAGATGTTCGAGATTCCGATTCAAGCCGCCGTTTCGGGCAAGGTCATAGCGAGAGAAACGGTCAAGGCGATGAGAAAGGACGTTTTGGCGAAGTGCTACGGCGGCGACATAACGAGAAAGAAAAAACTCCTCGAAAAACAGAAAGAGGGCAAGAAACGTATGCGCCAAATGGGGAGCGTTGAGATTCCGAGCGAGGCTTTTTCGACCATATTGAAGTTTGACAAGTAGAGAATTTTAAGCGCGTATAACGCGGTATAGAGCCGCATAGAAAAACGCGGAAAAACGGAATACTCTGCAAAAGCAAAAAAACAAAACTTAGAATACTGCGAAATGCGGAAAAAGCGAAAAGCAGCATACTATGCAAAACGAAAAAAGTAAAAAATATACGGCATAAAAAGGCAAGAAAACGTCCTAAATCAGAATACTATGCAAAAGCAAAAAAAACAAACATAGAATACTGCGAAACGCGGAAGAATTAAAAAATAGAATACTATGCAAAACGAAAGATTGTCCTAAGAAAATAAAAACCGCGCGCTAAAAACAAAACGGAACCGCGCGCGTTCCGAAATCAAATTCATATCCGAAAGGGGGAAAATTTTTATGGCAAATCCGGTCAAAACAAGGTGGTACAAAGACGCTTTTATCTATCAAATCTATCCCAGAAGTTTTTGCGACGGAAACGGCGACGGAATCGGCGACATACGCGGAATCATAAGCCGGCTGGACTATCTCGAAGAGTTGGGGATTACGGCGGTTTGGCTGTCGCCCTGCTATAAGTCGCCAAACGACGACAACGGCTACGATATCAGCGACTACCGCGATATTATGGACGAATTCGGCACGCTGGACGATTGGAAAGAGATGGTCAAAGGTATGCACGACAGAGGCATAAAACTCGTTATGGATCTCGTCGTCAACCACACCTCCGACGAACACGAATGGTTCAAAGAGAGCAGAAAAAGCAAGGACAACCCCTACCGCGGCTACTATTTCTGGAAAAAAGGACGGGGCAAAGACGGCAAAAAACCGCCGAATAATTGGATTTCGCGCTTCGGCGGTTCGGCGTGGGAATACGACGAAACGACGGAGGAATTTTATCTCCACCTCTTTTCAAAAAAACAGCCCGATCTGAATTGGGACAATCCGAAAGTCCGGAAAGAAGTTCAAGATCTCGTGAAATATTGGCTGGATCTCGGCTGCGACGGTTTCCGCTGCGACGTGATAACCTATATCTCGAAAGTCGAAGGGCTTCCTAACGGAAAACTCTTGGGCGACGATATGTTTACGCACGGTCCGAATATTCATAAATACCTAAACGAACTAAACCGCGAGGTTCTCTCGAAATACGACTGTATGACGGTCGGCGAGGCGGCGGGCGTAACCGTCGAACAAGCGATATTGTATACGGGCGAGGAGAGGGACGAATTGGACACGGTGTTTCAATTCGAGCAGCAGACGGGGAACGCGATTATGCAGATTATCCCTTTGAAGGTCAATCACAAGAGGACTAAGGCGATTTTTTCAAAGTGGCAGAAGGGACTTTACGGCAAGGGCTGGAACAGCCTCTATCTCGAAAATCACGACCAGCCGAGGTGCGTCTCGCGCTATATAAACGACAATCCGGATATGGACGACGGACTGAGGAAACTTAGCGCGAAAATGCTTGCGGTGATGATATATTTTCAGCAAGGAACGCCCTATGTCTATCAAGGACAGGAAATCGGAATGACGAACACCACCTTCCGCGACGAGAGCGACCACGTCGATATTATGTCGAGAAACGCCCTTAAAATCGTAAAAAAATACGCGCCGTTTTTGAAGGGATTCGCGATGAAAACCCTCCAAAAAATCAGCCGCGACAACGCCAGAACGCCTATGCAGTGGAGCGCGGAAAAAAACGCGGGCTTTTCCGCCGCCGAACCGTGGATCAAGGTCAACGAAAACTACACTTCGATCAACGTCGAGGAGGCGAAAAACGATCCCGATTCGGTTTTGAATTTCTTTAAAAAATTGATCGCGCTGAGAAAAGGAAACGAAATCGTTATAAACGGGACGTACGACGAACTGCCGATCTATGCCGAAAGCCGCAAAATCTACGCCTACGAGAGGGTTTGGAAGGGGAAAAAATTGACCGTCGTATGCAATTTTTGCGCGGAGGACGTGCCGTTCGACGGGAAAGCGGTGTTCGGGAACGGGGCGCGCGGACGCGTTTTGCTCTCGAACTATGCCGAAACCGATTTGAACGCGGAAACTTTGCGCCCGTATGAATGTATCGTCGTAGGTTGAGGTTTTTTTAGAATTCGTATTGCGGACGGTTCGGTAAACGGTTTGCGTTTGTTTTTGAATGCAACCGCAAGCCGGTCGAGAGGTTTGGATTATATAATTTGAATCGTTAAAAAAATGAATGAAACGCGCCGTTTTTTGAGAATGAAAATCGGCGCGTCGGTTTATTTTTTTGAAGAATTAAAAAAATGTCCGTGAAAAATTCGGGAGAACACGAAAAAAGCAACAAAAATGAAAAAAAGTTTCATTTATTTGGAATTTTTTTTAAAAAACATATTGACATTTGGAAAAGATGCTTTATAATATAGATAAGGAGAAGTGTAACTTTGTGCGTTTCGTTCTCTTTCGGTCAAAATTCCGGGTTTAACGGGGATTTAATCTCGGTTAAAAGGCGACAAAAGCATATTTTAATCTCGGATAAAGGTAAGAAAGTAAATTATAAAACCGAATAAAGACAGTGAAAGCAAATTATAAAACCGAAATATAAGGCGGTAAAGGCAAATTTTAATACCGAAATATAAGATAGTAAAGACAAATTTTAATACTTAAATATAAGGCGGCAAAAACAAAGACCGAACCGCTTTTTCGCGGTAAAGCGGAAATTTAAAAAGGCAAAAGATATTAAAAACGTAAAAGATACGGACTGCGTCGTCCCCCCCCCCCCCCCACACACACCGCCGCAAGGCAAAAAATAAAAAAATACCGCTATGCCGGCTTTTGTTGTCGTTCGCCGGCATAACAAGCGCGTAAAGGGAGACCGAATGAGCAAACGGAAATTTTTGTTTATATGTTTAGTTTTTGTTTGCGTATTTTCGCTGACAAGCTGCCCGACAAGGTATGAAAAAAGAATGGCGGGAAAGTTTTATATTTCCAAAATGGAACTTTCGGGGAAATATAATATCGATATCGAGAGGGCGTTCAGCGACGCGACGGTCATTTTGACGACGGGGAGAAAGTTTTCCGTTAACGTAGAATTTAATTACGAATATCTCGACAGCGAAGAAACGCAGAAAATGATAAAAGACGCGCTGTTGGATAAACCCACGGAACAACAGGTGAGAGATATCGTCGACGCCCTGAAAGAGGGCATTTATATGACGGGCAGTTTTTCAAATAATAACGGCAGTATGCCCGTGTTTACGCCCGATAAATTGAGTAAAAAACCGTCGGAATACGGATTCCACCGCTTCGATTACGATTTTGAAAGCAATACCTTGATCATTCAAGGGAATAAATATGTCGTTACAAGATTCGAGTTTAATAAAATATGACGTAAGTATACTAACTAAACTTTTAATCCGTATATTCCGCAAGAAAATCTTTCATTAAAAAAATATTTCATTCCATAAAAAAAATCCTTTGATAAAATCCTTAATTAAAACAACCGCATTGAAGAGGTGTTTACGTTCGATGAAAAATAAAAGTGTAAAAATTTTGTTGTTGATAGCGTTTGTGTCGCTCTCGTTTACCGTCTTGGTTTCTTGCGAGACGGGTCAAATAAAGGGCAAGTATAAACTGACCGCCGTAGACGACAGCGCGAAAATCGAAACTATGGAATATTTTAAATCGCATACCTTGACGATGAATTCCAAAGGCGGTCAAAACCGCTACGTGTGGGAGTATTATACGAAAAAAGACGGCGTTCATTACAAGGAGGAGGGTGATTGGGCGTATGAAAAGAAAGCCCTCGTTTTTTACCGCACCGCAAAAGACCCCCTGACCGATAAAGAAGAATGGAACAAAAAAGAAAAAACTATCACGCTGACAAGATACTCAGACGGGAATAGAATCGTCGTTTATACGTTTCAAAAGCAATGAGGTTTTTACTTTAAGAATGAGTAGGAAAACTTTTAGCCTTTATAATACAAAACACCCCTCCGTAGGATGGGTGTTTTTATGTGTTCTCGACGAATGACGGCAAGCAAATTTTTATTCCGGTAAAACCGTTCTTTAATTTTGAAAAAAAGGGAAAATATTTTTAAAGTCTGCAATTTTGAAATTAAAAAAAAAGAAAAGTGCGTTCCCAAAAACGTATTTTGAAATGCAAAAAAAAAGAAAAGTGCGTTCCTAAAAACGTACTTTTAAACACGAAAAAAGAGAAGTCTTTTCCACAAAAAACGTATTTTGAAATACGAAAAAGGGGAAGTCTTTTCTCCCAAAAACGTATTTTGAAATTCAAAAAAAAGAAAAGTGCGTTCCTAAAAACGCAATTTTAAAATCCGAAAAAAATCGGTTTTAAAATCCGAAATTTTGAAATACGAAAAAGAAAAATCTCTATTTAAAAAGCGTATTTTGAAATGCCGTTTTAGAATTTGTCGAGAAAGCGTCCGAGTCGTTTATATACCAAAAAGGTGAAAGCCGCCGAAAGTCCGCCGCGAATGAGATTGAAAGGAACAACCGCGAGGGAAAGGTAGTACGAATAGAAATTTTCGATCGATACGTTCGGGTAGAGCGGGGCGACGATGCCCAAAAGTATGCCGAAATTGCCCTTGAAAAAAAACTCGACATAGAACGGAACAAGCAAAAAACGATTGACGATCACCGCCGCGAGCATAGAGATCAAAACACCCGCGAGAAGGGCGAAAAACACGTCGATTTCGCTTTCTTTTTCGCGGTATAGTACCGTCTTTTCGCGTACCTTTATCTGCCTGCCGTTTATGTGAATCAGAGCGGAAAGTATAAGGGAAAGCGCAGCGAAAAGATTGCCCGCGCGAAGGTGCGGATTTTTCTTGAAAACGCGGAAAAGCAGGGAGGCCGGCAAGACAAAACATATGCCGATAATGATGTCGCCAAGTTCGCCGACGAAGCCCGTGGACGACAAGGGGAGTTTTAAAAGACCTTTAAAAATAATTATCAGACAGCCCTCGACCGGCCCCATCACAAAACCGCCGATCAACGCGGGAAGATCGGAAAATTGCATTTCCAAAAAAGAAGGAAAAATTACGGGCAAGTTGAATTTTGAAAGATATAAAACAAAGGCGATTGCGGTAAAGACGGCGATTTTTGCGATCGCGGACGCGCTGAATTTCTTTTTTGAAAGCGGCATTTTCTCTCCTTTTTTTTGCGCGGCGGGCAAGGTTTGCGTGCTTTGTATTTTCTAATATTTTGCGGTTAGACGTTTTTATATATCGGTATTAGGCGTTTTTTCGCGTTAAGATTCGGTATTTTTTTGCTCTTATTGCGGTTGTATGCTTTTTTTATATTAAGATTGGGCGTTTTTTTCGCGTTAAGACTTTGCGTTTTTTCGCTCTTATTGCGGTTGTATGCTTTTTTCCATATTAAGGTTGGGCGTTTTTTTCGCGTTAAGACTTTGCGTTTTTTCGCTCTTATTGCGTTGTATGCTTTTTTGTATATTAAGGTTGGGCGTTTTTTTCGCGTTGAGATTTTACATTTTTTAGCGCGTAAATGATAGAGCAAGTCTATTATACGGCATTATGTATCATTAGTCAAATAATTTAAGACGCTTTGCGATAATTTCTTTGCTTGACTTTTTGGGCGAAACGGTATAATATATAATGTGTTCGTTTAAAATTCCGTAAATGCCGAATGAATACGAAAAATTTTAATTTCGTTTCGCCGCGGCGCGTTCTTAGCGGAATTTTTGATTGAATTATTCGGAAACTTTTAAAAAATGATATTTTTTTGTTCCGATTGGGGGATTACAGGGTATGGATTTATTTGATTTTGCGCAAAAACCCGCCGCGCCGCTCTCCGAACGAATGCGCCCCGAAACCGTCGGCGAATTCGTCGGGCAGGGGCATCTCGTCGGAAAGGATTCGCTCCTTGTCCGCGCCATAAAAGCGGACGTCTTAGGGAGTTGCATTTTTTACGGCCCGCCCGGAACGGGAAAAACCACGCTGTCAAATATCATCGCGTCGACGACCGATTCGCATTTTGAAAAGTTAAACGCCGTCGCGTCGGGCGTCGCGGATGCGAAAAGAGTCATCGAAGAGGCGAAAGAACGCTTGAAAACACAGGGCAAAAAGACCTATCTGCTCCTCGACGAATGCCACAGATGGAGCAAGGCGCAGTCGGACAGCGTACTTGCGGCGATCGAGGCAGGGTATATAATTTTTGTCGGTTCGACGACGGAAAATCCTTACGCGTCTATGACAAACGCTATAGTTTCGCGGTGCAGAATTTTTGAATTCAAAAGGCTCTCCGCGGACGATATAAAGGCGGTACTGTACCGCGCTGTTTCGGACAAAAGAAAGGGGTTGGGAAACTATAACGTATGTATAGACGCGGACGCGGTTGACCATATCGCTTTTTTTGCGGGAGGCGACCTCAGAACCGCGTTGAATTCTCTGGAATTGGCGGTTTTAACCACCGCGCCCGACGAAAACGGCGTCATAAAAATCGACCTCACCGCCGCCGAACAATCGATTCAAAGGAAGGCTCTTTCGATCGACGAAAGCGCGTATTACGACAACCTCAGCGCGTTCTGCAAAAGCCTCAGAGGCAGCGACCCGAACGCCGCGCTTTTTTATTCGGAAAGAATGATCCGGGCGGGGATCGACCCTTTGATAATTTTCAGAAGGCTTTTGGCGCACTCGGCGGAGGACGTGGGGCTTGCCGACCCGAACGCGCTCGTCGTCGCGGCGGCGGCTATGACGGCGTATGAAAAGATGGGGTATCCCGAGGGGATTATTCCGCTTTCCGAAGCGATTTTGTATGTGTGTAAGGCGAAAAAATCAAATTCCGTCGTCGCCGCAATGGGCGCGGCAAGCGAAGCGGCAAAGAAATACGCCGACTTGGAGCCGCCGAAATATCTCCGCGATATAAACTATAAGGGCGAGAAAATCACGGGATATAAATATCCGCACGACTACGGCGGATGGGTGGAACAACAATATCTGCCCGACGAAATAAAGGACAAAAAATTCTATATCGAAAATCCGAACGATAAAAAACAGTGACAGAAAAAAAGACATTATAAGGATATTATGAAAAAAGAAATTTCAACGGAAAAGTACATAAAAGAGAAGTGGAAGGTGAACGCCGCGTTGTTTTTAGGCGGGCAGGGTATTTCGATGTTCGGGTCGATGCTCGTTCACTACGCGGTTATGTGGTACGTAACGCTCAAAACGGGTTCGGGGGCGGTTATGACGCTTTTCAGCGTCGCGGCGGTTTTGCCGACGTTTTTTATCTCGCCGTTCGGCGGCGTTTGGGCGGACAAATATAACAAAAAATACCTGATAAATATCTCCGACGGCGCGATCGCTCTCGTAACCCTCGCTATGGCGGCGGCGTTCTTTTTCGGCGCGGAAAATATTTGGCTGCTTTTCGTATGCTCCGTCGCGCGGGGATTGGGACAGGGCGTTCAAACCCCCGCCGTCAACGCGCTCATTCCCGAGATCGTGCCGGAAGAAAATCTGACGAGAGTCAACGGCATTTCCGCAAGCATTCAATCGATATGTATGATCGCCGCGCCCATGGCGGCGGGGGCGGTTTTGACCTTTATGCCCATAGGGGCGGTGCTTTTTATCGACGTTTTTACGGCGGTAATCGGGATCGCGGTCGTATTTTTCTTCGTCAAAAATCCTCTCGCGGTTCGGAAGGAAAAAAAGGCGCAAACGGGCTATTTTACGGACATAAAAGAGGGGCTTTCCTATATGAAAGGCAAGAAATTTATCCGCGAATTTATGATTTTCGCGGCGATTTTTCAAATCCTTTTCGCTCCCGCGGCGATGATGGGACCTCTGCAAGCGGCGCGCGATTTCGGTGGCGAAGTGTGGCGGCTGTCCGCGGTCGAGATTTCATTTTCGGCGGGAATGCTGCTCGGCGGCTTGATAATCGGCGTTTGGGGAGGCTTTAAAAACCGCGCGCATTCCTTTGTTTTCGCTTCGTTTTTGCTCGGGGCGGAGACGGTCGCTTTGGGAATTATCGGTCTGTTCGGCGAGTTTTGGACGTATGCCGCGTGTATCGCGATAACGGGTATGACGATGCCGCTTTTTATGACGCCCGTTAATTCTATACTCCAAACGAATGTCGAAAAGGAATATATGGGACGGGTTTTCGGGGTTTTTTCTATGATTTCCGGCATTATGATGCCCCTCGGAATGGCGGCGTTCGGACCTCTCGGCGACGTCGTTTCGATCGATTTGATATTCATCGCGACGGGAGCGGCGATGTTTTTTCTGACGTTTTTCGTACTCGGAAGCAAGGAAATGTTAAAGGCGGGGAAGTTGCCGCCGAAAGACGGCGGTTCCGCCGTGAAGCCTTAAAAAAATAAGCGGAATTTCCGCGGTACTATACCGCGGAAAACGTTATATTATATGTTATATCAAATATTATATCGGCATATATAGAAACAATTGCAAATGGACGTTTTTATAAAAAAATTTCAAGTTTTTTATAAATACGCCCTCATTTCGGTTGATTTTTATTTTAAAAAATGATAGAATAATTTGAAAATATTTACGCACCTTATGACGAACCGCCACTTTTTTCTATGTTTTATAATGGTGGAGGTAATAACGATCGCATAGGGGAGGTATAAAAACACGGAGGTTTTTATTTTATGTCGGTAGTAAGCATGAAACAACTCTTGGAAGCGGGCGTGCATTTCGGTCATCAGACCCCGAAATGGAACCCCAAAATGGCGAAGTATATCTACGCCGCAAGAAACAATATCCACATCATCGATTTGCAGGTGAGCGCGGATATGATCGAAAAGGCGTACGCGTACATCGTTTCGGCGGTCAAAGACGGCAAATCCGTTCTTTTTGTCGGCACGAAAAAACAGGCGCAGGAAGCCATTCAGCAAGAAGCGGAAAGATGCGAGATGTATTTCATCAACCAAAGATGGCTGGGCGGCACTATGACCAACTTCAAGACGATCAGAAGCAGAATCGACCGCTTGAACAAAATCAATCAGATGGAGCAGATCGGAGAATTTGACCTTCTCCCCAAAAAAGAAGTCTTGAAACTCAAAGCCGAAAGAGATAATCTCGAAAAAAATCTGGGCGGAATTAAAAATATGAGAGGTCTTCCCGGCGTTCTCTTTGTCGTAGATCTCAAAAAAGAGGAAATCGCTATCAAAGAAGCGAAACTTTTGGGAATTCCCGTCGTCGGAATCGTCGATACGAATTGCGACCCGGACCTTTGCGACTATGTAATTCCCGGAAACGACGACGCTATAAGGGCGATCAAACTCATCGCGTCGGTCGTCGCGGACGCGGTTATCGAGGCGAAACAGGGCGAACAGTCCGCGGCGGAAAGCGTCGAAGAAACGGAAGAGGGCGAGGATATTTCTTTTCAGGATATAGTGTTCGAGCAGCCCATAGAGCCGCCTAAGGAAGTTTAGGGATAAGAGGCGAAGCGTCGTTTAGATCAATAAAGAAAAAATATCACGTAATATCTATAAAGCGTTGTTAAATTCCGTAAAAAAACATAAAAACGGCGTTATAAAACGGCATTAAAAGCGCGGGAAATAATACAAAAAGCGTTGTTAAATTCCGTGAAAAAACATAAAAAACGGCGTTTAAAAATGCGAAAACGGCATAGGAAACGGTATATAAATTATTCTTTATATTATATACGCCGTATTAAATTAAAATTTTAAATGAAAAATTAGGAGATATAAATATATGTTTACAAGTCAAGACGTGGTTACATTGAGGCAAAAAACGGGCGCGGGTATGATGGATTGCAAAAAAGCGCTCGAAGCGACCGGCGGAAATATGGACAAGGCGGCGGACTATCTCAGAGAAAAAGGGATCGCGTCCGCGGCGAAAAAATCTCTCAGAATCGCTTCGCAAGGCGTGGTCGACAGTTATATTCACCTCGGCGGAAAGGTCGGCGTCCTCCTCGAAGTCAACTGCGAAACGGATTTCGTCGCGAAATCCGATCCTTTTAAGGAATTGGTTCACAATATCGCTATGCACGTCGCCGCCGCGAAACCTTTGTATGTGTCGAAAGAGGAGGTTCCGGAAGATACCGTCGCTAAGGAAAAGAATATTTTCCGCGCTCAGGCGTTGAACGAACCAAAACCGAAACCCGCGAATATCATCGAAAAAATGATCGAAGGACGCGTTTCCAAATTTTTTAAGGAAATTTGCCTGCTCGAACAGGATTATGTCAAAGAACCCTCAAAGACAATCGCGACGCTTATCAACGAAGCCGTGGGAACGATCGGCGAGAAAATTACGGTGAGAAGATTCGCGCGTTTCGAGATGGGCGAGGGGTTGGAAAGAAAGCAGGATACTTTTGCCGACGAAATTCAAGGGCAGCTTGACAAGATGAAACAACAATAAACGGGATCAAAAAGCAGTTATTAGATTTTTAATAATTGCTTTTTTTACGGCTATAAGGATTTTTGCCTTCTTTAAAGGTGTTTGAACGTTCAAAAGAAATTAGTTTATTCGGGAATCCGGAAAGGAAATTGGGGATACGCGTTAAAAAACCTTTTTATACGGCATTCGGAGATTCAAAAAAACAGGTCGTTTATTCGGGAATCCGGAAAGGGAATTGGGGATACGCGTTAAAAAACCTTTTTATACGGCATTCGGAGATTCAAAAAAAACAGGTCGTCTATTCGGAAATCCGGAAAGGGAATTGAGAATGTAAATTCTAAAAAAACTTTTTTTGGGATATTTGAATATTCAAAAGGAATTATTTTATTCGGAAATTTATATCGGGAATACAAAATACAAATTCTAAAAAAAAACTTTCGGGCGGTGTGTTTGTATGAAATTTAAAAGAATAATTTTGAAAATCAGCGGAGAAGCCTTATCGGGCGGCGGCTTCGGACTCAACGAGGAGATCGTCGGACGCGTCGTTTCTCAAATCGCGGAGGTCAACGGAATGGGAATCGATATCGGCGTCGTTGTCGGCGGCGGAAATTTTTGGCGCGGACGGCAGGGCAGGGATATGGATCGGACGGTCGCCGACCATATGGGAATGCTCGCGACCGTTATGAACGCGATCGCTCTGCGCGACGCGCTCGAAAGAAGAAACGTGTATGCGCGCGTTATGACCGCGATCGATATTACTAAAATCGCCGAACCGTATATCTATAAAAAAGCCGAAAGACATTTTGAAAAGGGCAGAGTCATCATTTTCGGCGCGGGAACCGGCAATCCGTATTTTACGACGGACACCGCCGCCGCCCTGAAAGCCTGCGAAATGCACGCCGACGCGCTGTTTTTGGCGAAAAATATCGACGGAGTGTATGACAGCGACCCCAAAATCGACAAAAACGCGAAAAAATTCGATAAAATTTCATATCTCGAAGTCTTGAACCGCGGACTTACCGTGATGGATAAAACCGCGCTTACAATGTGTATGGACAATAAAATTCCTATCATCGCGTTCGCCTTGAACGAGGAAAACAGTATCGTGAACGCGCTGAAAAATAAGTTTAACGGAACGGTTATAAGTTGATATAAATGTCGTAATAATATAATAAGTGTTATAAAAAATAAAAATGAAAAAACGGAATTATATATTAAATATTATAAAAATAATATTTAACAAAAACTCTTTTAAATGCCCGTAAGAGCCGAAAAACGCTTTTAATTCAAATAAAAAACATAAAAATTAAGGACAAAAATAAAAATATTATGGATAAGAAAAAAACCGTCGCGCTGATCGCGCACGACAACAAAAAACCCGAGATAGTCGAATGGGCGAAGGCGCACGCCGAAAGACTCAAAAATTTTAACCTCTGCGGAACGGGAACGACGGCGAAATTGATTGAAAAAAATACGGGATTGAATGTAAAACCCTTCCTCAGCGGCCCTCTCGGCGGCGATCAGCAGATCGGCGCGGGCGTCGCGGAGGGGAGGATCGACGCCGTGATTTTCTTTTGCGATCCTCTTCAAGCGCAGCCGCACGACCCCGACGTCAAAGCATTGCTCAGAATCGCCGTGGTATGCGATATTCCGATCGCGACAAATAAGGCGACGGCGGATTGCGTTATTATGGCGGTGTGATTAAAAATAAATTCTTAATATAGCGGGTTTAATGAGCGGTATAAAATAGCGGAGTGAACGGCGAACGCCGAATAAGTAATAATATGGATATAAGAGAATTTTCTGCGATGGATAAAGAAACCGTCGAGCGCAACGCTTACGCCTTGGCGTTTATCGATAAACTAAACGCTATACCGCACGAAAAACAAAGCGAGAGGAACGCGCTTATCCGCGAGAAATTAGCCGCGTTCGGAGAATTGAGCGTTATCCGTTCTCCCTTTTTTTGCGATTGGGGGCGCAATATCCGCATAGGAAAAAACGTTTTTATAAACTTTAATTGCGTGATAAACGATCTCGAACCCGTCGAAATCGGCGACAATACGCTTATCGCGCCGAATGTGGTCATTTCCGCCGTCGGACATCCCGCGGAACCGAACGCGCGGCGTAGGCGCGAGTGTTTAGCGCAAGCGGTAAAGATCGGCGCGGATGTTTGGATCGGCGCGAATGCGGTCGTTTTGCCCGGCGTCAAAATCGGCGACGGGGCGGTAATCGGCGCGGGCGCGGTCGTTACAAAAGACGTTCCGGAGCGTTGTCTTGCGGTCGGCGTACCCGCGGTTGTGAAAAGGAAAATTTAAAGAAACAAACGAGAAAGAATAAATATAACCAATATTGCAAAGAATATCAATAATTAAAAACGCTCTTACGGAAAACCGCAAGGGCGTTTTTGTATGCGGTCAAGCAGTCCGCAAAAAAATAAAAAAATTTTCAAAAAACACTTGACATACGGAAACTTATGCCTTATAATCATATTGATATCAAATTGATATCAGAATTCGCGAACGCTTTACATAACCGAGGTTTAACATACTAAGGTTTGGCTAACTTTATAAGCGGATTCGGTCGTTAAAGGAGGAATTAACAAAAATGTCCAACGAAAAATTAAACTATGATGAAAAAATCATCGTTCCGCGCTCCGGTTTCGTTATGCTCGCCGTCGCCGCCGCTTCCGCCGCCATAGCGATCGCACTCATCTTTTTGGGCGCACATTTGGTCGATTCGGGTATCGGGGCGGGGATCGCGCTCCTTATTTTGCCGCCGATCTATATCGGCGTCGTATTGCCGCTCCTTTGCATGGGATTCAAAATTATCGCGCCGAACGAAGCCGCCGTTTTGGTGCTGTTCGGGAAGTATGTCGGCTCGATAGTTAATGACGGCTTTTATTACGTCAATCCTTTTTGCAGGTCGTACAATCCCGCCGCCCAGCGCGTTTCCACGGGTACGAACGCGTCGAATTTGAAAAATTCCGAGGAATACGCGTTCGTGATAAGCGCGCGCAAACTGTCGTTGAAAGCGATGACGCTGAATAACGCGAAGCAAAAGGTCAACGACGAGGATGGAAATCCGATCGAAATCGGCGTCGTCGTCATTTGGCGGATCGTGAACACGGCGAAAGCGTGTTTCAACGTCGATAATTATGCCGAATTTGTGTCCACGCAGGCGGATTCGGCGATCAGAAACGTCGCCCGCCGCTATCCATACGACGTAAGCGCGGACGGGGACGAAAAATCTTTGCGCGGTTCGTCGCAGGAAATCGCCGAAACACTCCGTTCGGAATTGCAGGAACGCGTCTTTGTCGCGGGGATAGAGATCGTCGAAGCGCGTATTTCACATCTCGCGTACGCACCCGAAATCGCCGCCGCTATGCTCCAACGCCAACAGGCAAGCGCGATAATCGCCGCCCGTCAAAAGATTGTCGAGGGGGCGGTCGGCATGGTCGAGATGGCTCTGAATATGATGAGCGAAAAGAATATCGTCAAGCTGGACGACGAACGGCGCGCGACGATGGTAAGCAATTTATTGGTCGTTTTGTGCGGAAACAAGGACGCGCAGCCCGTGGTGAACAGCGGTTCGATATATTGAGAACGGTTTTTGAATTATGAAAGTCCGTTAGTTTACGGCGGACGGGTTTGATAGTTTGATATATTGAGAACGGTTTTTGAATTGTTATAGTCGTTATATGAATACACAAGGAGGTTCGGTATGGACGAAAGCGAGAAAAAACAAATACCTTTGAGAATTTCCGCGCCGCTCTATGCCGAACTTTCGCGTATCGCGGCGGACGAATTCCGTTCGCTGAACGGACAGATCGAATTTATGCTGTCGCAAGCGGTGAAAAAGAGAAGGAGAACCGAAACGGAAATGGATGCCGGGGACGGAAAAGCGGATTGACGGAGTAATTTTTTTTTGATTTGACGGATAAAAAAGAAAAAAGATAATATTCCGCTTTCAAAACTCCTATTTGCGCGGCATTTTTTCGGTTGAATAGTATAAAATATTTATTTTTTCTTGATATAAAGCATTTTATATGGTATAATGATAAAAGAAATAAAAAAATATGGAATAACCGATCTAAAATACCGTGAAAAGTAAAAATGGAATACTATGAAGAAATAGATACAAAAAAATTAGAATACTATGAAAAACCGTACGCGGGAAAATAGAATACTACAAAAAACGCATTGCGCGAAAGTAGAATACTATGAATGCGCGGTACGAAAACATAGAATACTATGAAAAACGGAATATATTAGCGGTTTAAAAAGCGTAAAAGCGGCTTAAAATTTTATAAAAAAAGACGGGATACGCGCCGTTAAAACCTATTAAAAAACGCGGTACTATACCGCGAAAAATCGATGTATACAGTTATAAAAAAAATCAATACCATTGAAAAAAAACGCGGTACTATACCGCGAAAAATCGATGTATGCAGTTATAAAAAAATCAATATCATTGAAAAAAACGCGGTACTATACCGCGAAAAATCGTTATACGGTTATCAAAAAATATCAAGGAGAATGGGTATGCTTGAAATTAAAAACTTGACGAAAACATATGCGGGGGGCGCGGTCAAGGCGGTCGATGATCTCAGTTTGACGGTTTCGCCCGGCGAGATTTTCGGCTTTTTGGGTCCGAACGGCGCGGGAAAATCGACGACGATTAAGTCTATGATCGGTATTTTACCTTTCGAGACGGGGAACGTCAAAATATTCGGATTCGATTTGAAAAAAGAGAGTATAGAGGCGAAAAAAATCATAGGCTTCGTACCCGACAATAACGTCGTATACGACAAATTGACCGGGATAGAATACCTCAATTTTATGAGTACGGTCTACGGCGTGGACGACGGCGCGAGAAAAAAACGAATCGAAAAATACGGCGCGCTCTTTAACCTTTCGGACGACTTGGGCAAGCAGATAAAAAAATATTCGCACGGTATGCGGCAAAAAATTTGCATTATGGGCGCGATTATCCACGAGCCGAAACTGTGGGTTCTGGATGAGCCGATGACGGGACTCGATCCTCAATCGGTGTTCGATTTGAAAAAACTTATGAGGGAATATTGCGTCAACGGGAAAATCGTCTTTTTCTCATCGCATGTCCTCGACGTCGCCGAAAAATTGTGCGACAGAATCGCGATTATAAATAAAGGCAGGCTGGCGGTCAATACGACTATGGCGGAATTGAAGGAAAAACAGAGCGACAGGAGTTTGGAAGAATACTTTTTATCGGTTACGGGAGACGGCAGATAGAAAGTTTTTTGTAGTTTTGTGAAAATAAGGCAAATTTTTATAATACTTGATATAAGAAAAAACGCGGTTCTATACCGCGAAAAAAAGACAAATTTTATAATACAGAACGACGCAAAAATAAGGCAAATTTTATAATACTTGATATTAAGAAAAAACGCGGTTCTGTACCGCGAAAAAAAGACAAATTTTATAATACTTGATATAGCAAAAAACGCGGTTCTGTACCGCGAAAAAACACGGATTTTTCGGATTTTATTTAGAACGTTAAATACGGGTTTTAAGAACAATCGGAGGTGTTTTGTTAAATGGCGGAATTTAAAGCCTTGGTACGCGTGTTTTTGACGGGCGCGTACCGCATAGACAAAGATCAAAAGAAGCAAAGGCTGGCTATGTATTTGGGTATGACGATCGGTTTCGCGCCGCTTGTCGTTCTCTTTGCTTTGGCGGTGGGCGGCGCGGGATATTACATCGCCCTAAACGGTCTCGATATCGGCGCGGACTTGCTCGGCACCATTCTCGGGCTGGCGGTATTGGTCGTGTTTTTTTTCGGACTTACCGCCTTTCTTCAAGTCGTGTTTTTTAACAAGGACGCGGAATTTTTGCTGACCTTGCCCGTCAAGCCCGTCAAACTTTTTTTGGCTAAAATGGCGGCGGTGTACGTTTCGGAGGCGGCGACGGCGGCCGCCGTGTGCGTTCCGCTTATGACGGCGTTCGGAGTCGGCGCGAGCCTCGGCGGAATGAAAATATCCGTCTTATATTTCGTTATGATCCCCGTTACGACGGCGGTTCTGCCTATGCTTCCGCTGTTTTTAATCGCTCTGCTGTCCTTTCCGATTATGTACGTCGTGTCCTTTTTCAGGAACAAATCCGTTCTTTCTTTGGTGGGCGCGCTGCTGCTTTTCGCGGGCTTTTTTTCCGTGTATTTTATCGGGATTTACGCTTTTAATTCGACTATGACGGGTACGCCTTCGGATTCGGAGGACGGGATACGGATTATAACCGATCTTTTGACAAGCATGACCGCGCTCGGAAAATATTTTTATCCCGTCAAGTTTCTCGCCGATTTTTTGATATTTAACGGTGAAATTTTGAGCCTTCTATATTTCGTTTTGTCGACCGCCGCGCTTGCGTTCGCCGCGTATTTTACGGGTTCTAAAATGTACGCGAGGAGCGTCCGCGGTCAGCTGGATTCGGGAAAACGGACGGAGAAAAAGGTCGATTTGGAAAGGGTAAACGGCGGTTTGGAGAGGGAACTGATTTTGAAAGAAATTAAAATGTTGAGCCGCGACACGGGCTTTGCGGTGCAGTCTTTTATGAGCGTCGTCGTAACGCCTATTATAATAGTTTTTTACGGCGTTATGTTCGGCGGCGCGGAGAGCGGGATGCCGGGCGATTTTATCACCCTTTCGACGTCGATGATGATGATTTTGACGATGATCTGCGGCGGAAACTACACAGCGCACGCGGCGTTCACGAGAGAGGGAAAGCATTTTTATATGAATAAATATCTGCCCGTGCCGTATGAAGCCGTCTTTGCCGCGAAACTGAAATTCGCGTCTATGGTCTCCGTCGCGGGAATCGCGGTTTCGGCAATCGCGCTTGCCGTTACGCTGGTCATGAACGGCGGAAATCCCGTCGCGGCGGCGGCGCATTCGCTCTTGATGTGCGGCGCGACGGGAATCGCCGCATATTCGCTGAACAAATTCGGAATGACGAGAGATTTAAGGCGTCCGAAATTAAATTGGAGCAACGTTCAAGAAGCGTTGAAAAACAACACTTACGCCGCTCTGCCGATGATGATCGCGGGGGGCGCGGGTATGTTCGTTATGATTGTCGGAATGGTGATGATGGGACTTAGCGGCGCGGGACTTTTTAATGAAACCGCCGCGTATGCAGTCTTTTGGACGGTTACTTATCTCGTCGCCGCGTTGATTTTTGTCCTTTTCGGAATGAAAAAGTTTGAGAAAGTCGACGGTTTGTTTGAAAAAATAGAATGTTGATTTAGCGGTCGTCGGTCGGTGAGTATTATAAAAATTTCCGAAACGATTGCCGCGCTTACCGTATCCGCATCGCGAGAATTAGAATTCCGGTTTTCAGTCGTGAGAGCGGACGCCGAAAGACATACATTTATATCCGCATCATGCGGAGGAGGATTTCGGAGCATTATTTTTGATGGATAAAACTGCGGTTTTGTGTGTATATTCGCTAACGCCGTTCCGCTTTCAAATCCGAAAATCTTTTTTAAGGTTTTCATCCGCATTCTTTTAAAAAAGCAAAAAACAAAAAACGCGGGGAACACTATGAAAACGGGATATCATGCGGTATACGAAAAGAATTATTACGAAAAGGAAATTTGGAACAGTTTTTGATGATCGTCGATAAGGCAAATGAATTGGATGCCAGGCATATAACTTTTCATGCGGGAAATTTTCCGCAATTCAAAAAACAAATTGCGCGGAGGACGGGTTTTCGGTTAGATTCGCGAAATATTACGGGGAGGTTTTGTACGAAAACATCGAAGAACTCATAAATCGCACGCAAAAAACCTTGATTTGCTTTGAAAATTATGCTTTAAATGCAGTGGTTATGAATGTTTTTGACCGAATTTTTAGGGAAAACGGAAATTTATATCTTACGCTCGATATAGCAAAATTGTATAACAAAAATTTTGAAATTATACAAAAAGATTATGAATATATGACGGAAAGAGGGGAGCGTATACGTGAAATTCACATTCACGACGTCAATCCGCAATACGGAGGACACCAAAGCGTCGGAAGCGGGATTGTAGACTTTAAAAAGTTTGAAAAGTTTCTGTTTAGAGAAGATATATTTATGAACTTTGAGGTCAGACCGCCGGAAGCCGCTAAACTGTCTAAGCAAACATTGTTTGAAACGTTCGGAAAGAAGGACAAGTAAAACAAATATGCCGGTTAAACTTTTAATCCGTATACCGTATGAGGCTTTTTACGTTTTTCACATATGACCGTTCTTTAAATATTCAAAACGTAAATTGGAAATATTGGAAGTAAAACGGTATTTTTTAGAATAAATTTTACCGTTAAAGAAAAAAATATGAAAAATTTAAAAGAATTGAAATAAAAGTGTTGCAAATTACCATAAAATGAATTATAATAATAAGGTAATAGATATCCTTAAAAAGAAATAAATTACATTGCGTCCGCATAAAAACTTTCCGAATGAAAATTTTCAATTTATGTCCGAGAGTTGAGTAATTTAGGTTCACGGCGCGGAAGGGAATTTTTAAGAATTGAAAAACGGTTGTTTTTTTGCAACCGTTTTTGTTTTGTTCATTATATAATGCCGTAATGGCGTAAAATGTAATAGCGTAAAATGTAAAAATGTAATGACGCAATAACGTAAAACGCAACGATGAAATAATGAAATAACGTAAAAATTTAATAACGTAATGCCGTGATATTACTATAAAGCCGCGGGTTTGCAAAAGGGTTCGCGTTAAAGTTTGAAGACGATTTTCTTTTTTTCCAGAAAGACTGCCAGCGCGATATAGAGGAGCAGGCAAATGCCTTGCGTCAGGAATAGTGTCGGAGGGGTAATGCTTTTGAAAAAGGGGAGTATGCTTATCAGCGGATTGATGACGCAGCCCGTCAATATGAAATACAGCAAAATATTGCGCCCCATAGCGGCGAGAACGGGTATGGATCTGCCCTTCAAGAGAAGTTTGTCGATTATGTAAAACACGAAGTAGAAAGCGTTGACGAGATTTAAGGCAAGGATCATATACGTCGCGTTGTAGTCGTCGTATACCGCCGCCCCCCAAACGTTCGGACTTTTCAGCCATACGCCGAAAAGGAACAGAACGACGGAACCTAAGGCATACCAAAGCGTACCCTTTCTTTGAAGGTCGCCCAACGCGCCCGCAAGCAAAACCACGGCGGCATAGCCGATACAAGCCGCCGGCCCGCCCTCCGTTCCGTCGAAGGCGCGGATAAAATCAAAACAATAGTAATAGAACAGCAAAACGCCCGCGCCCGCGGCGGTCTTTGCCCACCAATGACGGCGTATAAGCCCGACGGCGACAAAGGGCGTCAAAATCAAACCCGTAAACCCTATGCTCGGGATCGTACCCCAATTCCACGACGAGGACAAACCGCCAGCGCGAACCAAAAACATACTCGCGATTATGTTGAGCGGCAAAAACAGACCGACGATCGTGCCGTTCCGCATAAAAAATCTTCTCAGCACGGCGGACTTTTTTTCGACGGAGAGGCGTTTTTCAAAGGAAAAAAACATCACGACGGCGATTACGTAAAAAAACGATATCGGCCCCAAATCCAAGAACGAAAAGCCGAAAAAATTCCAAAACGGTACGTCCGACACGTCCGCGCCGTGCCAAAACCATACGGGGAAGTTCAAAGCGGTTTTTAGGGTGTTTCCGCCTACCGTCCCGTTTATCTGAATCATTAACTGCGACAGCAAAAAGATGACGACGAGAAGCCCTTTTACATTGTCGACAAGGGCGACGCGGTTTTGGGTTTTCGGATTGAAAGAATTTTCCTTTTTGTTTGAGAAAAAACTCATTTCTACGCTCCTTAATTTTTTATTCATCAATAGAAATTCTAAATATACGGCTACTTAATGCCCAAAATATACTAAAACGGCAAAACGATATTAGCGTATTTGCCGTTTGTGTATTTTTTTAAACTTTATCGGACGCCACACCCCTACACCCCTCCCACTGAGGGGAATTTAGGAAGAGAGAAGAAACCGCCCCGTTCCTTTGATCCGCGAAAGGGGAATATAAGTAAAGGTATTCTTAGACGGTTATTTCCGTGTCGGTTGAGTGTTATTAGTTGATTATTTCGTATTCGTCTTTTATTTCGCTGTAAAAATTCGCGGAGGCGGTGTTTATTTTGAGTTTAATCAGAACAACGTACAAGACATACGAAACAAGCGCGCCCGCTCCGCCGATAATTCCGCCGGCGACGAGGTTCACTCCGAAGTTCGGGAAAGAGGGGAGAAGTCCGAAGCCCGCGGGCAGTTCCAAACCTATAAGATCCGTAACGCTCGACAGACTGTCGAGACTGACCGCCGCGATAATATTCGGGTCGTTCAAGGCGGCGGAGAGGAGGAAAAGCACTCCTACGATCGCGGGAACGAAAACCGCCAAAGCGATAAGCCAATTTTTTACGTTGACCTTTATGTAATCTCCGATGTTCGCGAAACTCATAGCGTGCCAGCTTGCCTTAACCGTAACCCAAACGCCCATAGTGTTGTCGGCGTCGTCGGCGATATAAAAGGGGATCATAGAGAATTTAAGGCTCATAAACAAAGCGTAGAGCAAAGCGATAATCACTAAAACCAACATTATAGTCCCCAGCGCGGGGATTCCCAAAAGCCCGCCCAGCATAGGAGCAAGCTGCAAAAGCACGGCGAATAAAACGAGGGGAGCAAATGATATCACACCCGTGATCAAGGGGCAAAGAACGATTTTTATCAACTTTGAACCCGTCATCGAAAAGCCGTAGACGACGTGTTTCGACGCGTTGTGGCTGTCGTTGCGGTGGTAGCCGCGGTAGGAGAGGGTCAAAGGAAATTTGTAACTGATTCCGAAAAGGACGACGCGTATAGGCGTCAAAATAAAGAAAAACACAATGAGGAACGCGACGATCACTATCGCGACCGTTTCAAAAAGCAAAACTCCTCCGCCCGTCGCCGCAATCGCGGCCTCGGAAACGCCGTAGAGGGCTTGAAAATCCAACGCGCCGAACAACAACCAAAGCAAGGCTCCTCCGCCGGCCGCCACGACGAGCGCGGCGAGGATGTAAAGATGCCCGATTATGAATTGGGGTTTGCTGTTTTCGACGTCCAACTGCGTTTGATCTTTAATATAAAGGTGATCCATAAAAACTCCTTTACCCGTTTATTTCCGGCATTAAATTTGCCGAAAGTTAATATTGAGAACGTATTCTCATATCTAATATACATTATATAGTATAATCGACCGCTTGTCAATACGTATTTTAAAAAAAGTTACTAAAATTTTAAAATTTTTTGCGAGAGGGGAAAAAAGACGGTCAGCGCGCCGCCCTACCCCCGTGAGCCTGCCGCGGAGGGGAATTTTGAAGCCGAATTTTTGCGGGTGAATTTGATTTTCGTTTAATCGTGGTTTTGTGCGGGAGGATTTTTTGTCTTTTAGTACCGGGAATAAAAAGACGCGTGAAAACGTAAAATATTTCGTTGAGGGCTTTTATCGGCGATAAGGAAATTTAAAGGATTGTAAAAGCGGTCGTCGGTTAAACGAATTCACCGATCGCTAACCGCTGATTACGCCGACGCAAAGAGAGGAGAGTATGGTTTTTTTAGAGGATTTTAAGGATAAACTCGATATCGGAACGTCGGGAACGAGAATTATTATATCGGAGGGCGGTTTGTACGTCGAAGGACATAAGGGAATAGGCGAGTTCCGCGGAGATTCGATAACTTTTTATCTCAAAAAGGGAGAACTGAAAGTGTCGGGCGGCGGCTTTAAGATTACGTGCATTTCTCACGACAGCGCGTGCGTCAAAGGAAAAATAAAAAGCGTGGAATTTGAATAGGTAATGTAATAAGGTAAGGCCGCCCCACCCCTTTGATCCCCTCCCACGGAGGGGAATATAAGGATAATAAGAGAAATACCGTTCGAATGCGTCGCTTTTCGTTTTTTGCCGTCGTTGACGTAAAAGGTGAAATTTCAAGCAGACATTTCGCCCCACCCCTTTGATCCCCTCCCACGGAGGGGAATATAAGGATAATAAGAGAAATACCGTTCGAATGCGTCGCTTTTCGTTTTTTGCCGTTGTTGACGTAAAAAGTGAAATTTCAAGCAGACGTTACGCCCCACCCCTTGACCCCTCCCACGGAGGGGAATATGAGGAAAGTGAGG
>JAISNN010000062.1 GCA_031276195.1 Clostridiales bacterium | reverse complement strand
CAATTTGGATTTTCTCTTTCAAGACCGGCTTCGATTAATCCGTATACGGGATGCTCCACAAGCGGAGTTTGTTCCCCGAAAAATGAGATAGACCCGAAAAATATATTTAATCCGTTTGTCGTCTTGAAAAAATCTCTGTACCATTCGGGGAAAACAAACGACGCGCCTTGGGCATTATTTACATCGGTTTGCAGTTTGTCGATTTGCTCGTCGTCCAATGGCTTATACCAAGCGTGTAAAACCTTATATTTAGTTTCTCCTTGATAAAAAAACTTCGTTCCGTTGGGAAAATCTTTGGTTATCACAACCTCTTTTTGCTTTTCGTTCTCCAAAAAATCATTAATGAATTTCACTTCTTATACCCCCAAATATATTACCCTCTTCGCGCCTCTTGAATTTTTTCATTCCCCGTCTTTTCGGCATATTAAAAATCCTTTACCGTCTTTCTTTTTCACATTTTCGGAATTCTTTATTGTCCGTCTAAAAAAAATCACGAATAAAGTTTGTTATATTTTTTGTATGCTCTCTTAAACTTAACGATATATTCGCGCGTTTCCTTATACGGCAGTCCGCCGATCGAGATCCCCGCTCCGCGCCAAGCCGCCGCGTTTCCCTCGCCCGCGTTATAAGCCGCCAAAGCCCAATCCAATTCGCCGTCAAACCTATCCAAAAGGTATTTTATATAATACGTTCCAAGTTCGATATTCAAATCCGCCCGAAAAAGCATCTCTCTTTCAAACTTTTTTTCGGCATTTTTATATAGTTTGTTATATAAATATTCTCCCGTGGACGGCATAATCTGCATCAATCCTACCGCGCCCTTTCCCGACACCGCGCCGCTTTTAAAGCCGCTTTCCGTCTTTATGACCGCAAAAATAACCTTTTCATCGACGGAAAAAGCCGAAGCCGCACTCAAAACCTCTTCTTTAAATTTGACGGGATAAAACACCGCCCTTTCGGCGATTCCGAAGGAAAAGACCAAAACCGCCGCCGCCGTGATAAAAATCAAAAAAGTCGCAATTTTATTTTTCAAGCCGCCACCCATCCGTATAATTTTATGTAACCGCCCGCCGCTCTCCCGTTTTTTTCTCTCGGTTTTCCGCGTTTAAAAAATCGTTTTTTAAAAAGCAATCTACTTATGTAATTCTCTATACAACCCAACCGCCGTATCTCTCAATTCCTACGCTTTACCGTCATTTTTCCGCGCTCTTTTTCCGCATAACAATATCAAAAAAACGCCGAAAATCACGCAAAAAAATATATAATTTTCATCTCGGTCTACTTATGTAATTCTCTATACAACCCAATCACCGTATCTCTCAATTCCTCCGGTTTTCCGTTATTCCGTATAATTTCATCGGCGATTTTGATTCGTTCGTCGTCGCCGCACTGCGCGTTCATAACGGAAAAAATGTCTTTTTCGGTCATTTTACGCGTATTTTTCAGTCTTTCGACCTTCAAATTAACGTCGGAAACGACCAGCCAAACCCGGTCGAACATTTTTTTTGAACCGATTTCCGTAAGCAGCGGAACCTCGACGAACACGTCGCCGCCAAGTTCTTTCGCTCTTTTTTCGATATTTTGAAAAATCAACGGGTGCGCCAGCGCGTTCAGCGAATCGCGCCTTTTTTTGTCCGAAAAAATTATATCGGAAAGGATTTTTTTGTCTATTTTTCCCTCCCTATACGCCTCGGGAAACTCCGCGCGCAAGCGATTTATATAACTTGTATTATAAAAAAGTTCCGCGTTAATCTCATCCGCCGAAAGAGTGCGCGCATACCCGCTTATGATTTTCAAAACTTCGGACTTTCCGCTTCCGATCCCGCCCGTTATCGCAATCAGCATACCTTTCTCCCGTATCCATCAAAGTATATTTTTATCGCATATATTATAATATTCCATTCGTTTTTATAAGGCATATTTTATAACGCATATTATAATATTTTCCGAGTTTGCCGGCGTATGTTTTTATCGCATATATTATAATATTTTATTAGTTTTTATAACGCATATTATAAAATTCCCCCGATATCATTCTCTAATCCTCTTCTCTCAATGCAGCCAATTATTCCCCTCTTCCATCTCGACCGTCAGCGGAATTTTCAATTTCACGACGTTTTCCATTTCGGTTTTCAAGATTGTTTTGACGGTTTCGGTTTCGTCGATATACGCGTCCGCGACAAGTTCGTCGTGTACGGTCATTATCAGTTTTGATTTCAGTTTATTTTCGATAAATTTTCCGCGCGCGTTTATCATCGCGATTTTCATAATGTCCGCCGCCGAACCTTGCAGGGGCATATTCATCGCGGCGCGTTCGCTGAACGTTCTCGCCGTATGGTTTGCCGAACGTATATCGGGCAGATATCTTATCCTTCCGAAATATGTTTTTATATACCCGTGTTCTCTGGCGTATGCGACGTTGCCGTCCATATATTTTTTTACGGCGGGATACAATTCGAAATACTTTTCGATAAACGAATGCGCCTCTTTCCTTGTGATTTTCAAGCCCGTCGACAGACCGAAGTCGCTGATTCCGTAAATTATGCCGAAATTGACGGCTTTCGCGGCGCGGCGCATTTCTTTTGTGACGTTTTTTTCTTCCGTATTAAAGATTTTTGCGGCGGTGATCGTATGAATATCCAGCCCGTTCAAAAATGCTTCGATGAGGTTTTCGTCCCCCGAAAAGTCCGCCATAAGTCTTAATTCGATCTGCGAATAGTCTGCGGAAACGAGGGTACAGCCCTCTCCCGCGATAAACATTTTCCGAACCTCCCGCCCTTCCGAGTCGCGCACGGGAATATTTTGCATATTCGGTTCCGCGGACGACAATCTGCCCGTCGTGGTGAGGGTATTTTTGAACACGGTACGGATTCTCCCGTCGGGCGAAATCATACCGCGGAAGCCGTCGATATACGTCGATTGAAGTTTTGCGAACTGACGGTATTTCAAGACGACGGGAACGACGGGGTGCGTGTCCGCGATCTCCGCCAAGATATCCGCGCTCGACGAATAGCCGCCGCTTTTATTCTTTTTCAGGGCGGGCAATTTCAATTTTTCGTAGAGGACGACGTTCAACTGTTTGGGCGAATTTATGTTGAATTTCTCGCCCGTTTCGGCGTAAATCGTTTCGGCGAGGGCGTTAATTTCCGCGGAATACTTCTCCGAAAGTTCCTCTAAAATCCCCTTATCGATGCGGAATCCGGCGTTTTCCATATCGAAAAGCGCGTCTATAAGCGGAAATTCAATCTCATAATACAGTCCGTTCAAGTCAAGTTCGTTAAATTTTCCCTTAAAAATCTTAAAAAGTTCCAATAATCCGTCGGCTTTGCCGTCCTCCGGCAAGCCGTAATGCCTCAACAAATCGGGCAAATCCCCATAATTTTGATTCGAATCGACGAGATACGCCGCCAAAAGCGCGTCAAATTTAACGTTTTTCAATTCCGCGCCGTCGTTTTTCAGTGTGTGTTTCAAGGATTTCCAATCGTAGACAACGACGTCCATTCCGCATTCGTTGACCGCCTCAGCCGCGTTTAAAATCGAAATGCCGCTATCCGCGGCGAAAAGGTCGAAAGACAAATTGAGAATATATTCGTTTCCGCCGCCAAAACTAACGGATATGTTTTCGCCGATATCGAATGCGAGAGTGTCGCAAAAAGGCTTATTTTCCGCCAAAATTTTCTTAAATTCGGACAATCCGCCGACGTGAATTTTTTTCACGGGAGGCTTTCTTTTTTGCGCGGAATACCCGCCCGCCGAAAAGCCGTTCCTCTCTCCCAAATCTCCGCTTTCACCGCCGAAATTCCGCGCTTCTATACCGCCCTTTCCGCCGCCGTTCCCATCTCCCAAACCTCCGCTTTCACCGCCGAAATTCCGCGCTTCTGTGCCGCCGTTTTCACCGTAAATAAAGCCGCCGTTTCTATGGTTTACGCCGTCGTTTCCGCCCCCGTCAAGGCTCTCCCCGTTCGGATATCCCGCTTCCGAAAAATCGAATTTCGCCGCCGCCGTTTTCATTCCCAGCCCGAGCAAAAATTCCTTCGCGGCGTTCGGGAACGGATATTTTAAAACGTAGCATTCCGACAGACATTCGATCGGCGCGTTCACGTCGATTTCCGCAAGTTCCTTAGAAAGTTCCGCGGACGCCTTTCCCGCGATGAGTTTCTCTTTCAATTTTCCTTGAATTTCGTCGATTCTCCCGTATAGGTTTTCGATCGTTTGATATTCCTTGACGAGCGCGGACGCGGTTTTTTCGCCCACCCCCGCGACGCCCGGAATATTGTCTGACGCGTCGCCCATAAGAGCCTTCAAATCGACTATATTCCGCGGTATAAGACCTTCGTTTTTCAGGCGTTCGAGATCGTATTCTTCGACCTCCGAGACGCCCTTTTTCGTCAGCCAAACCTTTGTCGTTCCGTCTACGATTTGCAATAAATCCTTGTCGCCCGTAACTATATAAGTTTCAAAGTCCGTATGTTTTGCCAGCGTGCCGATTACGTCGTCCGCCTCGAAGCCCTCTTTTTGGAGGGGATTGATATTCATCGACCTCAAAAGCCCGTGAAGCACGGGCAGTTGCGCCGCAAGTTCCTCGGGCATAGACTTTCTCGTCGCCTTATAATCGGCGTATTTCTCATTTCGGAAAGTTTTTTTACCCGCGTCGAAAGCGGCGGCGATATGTGTCGGTTTCAAGTCGGAAATGATTTTCGACAGCATATTGATATAGCCGAAAACGGCGTTGACGACAAGCCCGTCCTTAGTTTTCAACGTCGGGGGCAGGGCGTAAAACGCTCTGTTCAAAAGGCTGTTGCCGTCGATTATTACAAGTCTGTTATTAGCCATTCGCTCTCCTAAAAATCGTTATTATTCGCTTATACCGCATTATTCGCTTATGCGGTTACTATTCGCTTATATCTCTATTATTATATTTTAAAAATTCCACGTTTTGCATAGTATTCCACACTCTGAGTATGTTCTATAAATTCCCCTCCGTGGGAGGGGTGTAGGGGTGGGGCGACCGATTTCCGCACGGCATTCTATCTTTAAAACTTCGCTTTTCATAGTATTCTACTATTTTTCAATATCACTTTGCATAGTATTCTACGCCGTAGAATACTCTATTTTCCGCCTTTTCGTCCGATATTCGGCAAGGAAAATTTAAAAATATTCAGCGGCGCCAAAAAAACGCATATTTTAAACCGCCCTAACGTCCTTACGCATAGCCTCTATGCCGCGCTTCTCTTAAATTCCGCCGGCGGCGCGTTCCAAATCACCTTATATGTCCCTCACCGTAAATCACATATTTTTCCGAAGTCAAGGCTTCCAGCCCGATAGGGCCTCTCGCGTGCAGTTTTTGCGTACTGATCGCCATCTCCGCCCCGAATCCGAATTCAAATCCGTCCGTGAACCTCGTCGACGCATTGATATAGACGGCGGCCGCGTCCACGCTTTTCGCAAAAATTTCCTTAACAAAATCGGAGTTTGTTACAACCGCGTCCGAATGTTTGGTGTTGTGGCGGTTTATGTGTTCGATCGCTTCGGCGCAATCTTTGACCACCTTGACCGCCAAAATCAACGCCTCGTATTCGGTATCGTAATCGACGGCTCTAACCGCCTTCGGAAACAGTTTTACCGTCGCCTCGTCGCCGCGTATCTCGACGCCCGCGCCGCTCAGCCGCGCCAGACAAGAGGGCAAAAATTTCTCCGCGATATCCGCGTCGACCAAAAGGGTTTCGGCGGCGTTGCACACACTCGGTCTGGAAGTTTTCGCGTTAAAAATGATATCAGACGCCATTTTCAAATCGGCGGTTTTTTCGACGTAGACGTGGCATATCCCGCCCGCCGACGCGATAACGGGAATTTTCGCGTTGTCCAAAACGAAGCGTTTCAAGGCTTCGCCGCCGCGCGGAATTACGACGTCCACATAATCGCTCATTTTGAGAAGTTCCGCGGCGTAACTTCTGTCTGTTTTGTCGATAAATTGCAACGCCCCGTCCTCAAAATTATTCCCGGCGAGGGCGTTTTTCATAATGCCGTATATGATTTTATTCGTATTGATCGCTTCCTTGCCGCCCCGCAGAACGCAAGCGTTTCCCGATTTCAAACACAACGCCGCCGCGTCCGCGGTAACGTTCGGGCGCGCCTCATAGATGACCGCGGCGACTCCTATCGGGGCTCTGACCTTTGTGATTTTCAATCCCTTTCCGGTATACCATTCGGCGGTAATTTTTCCCACGGGGTCGTCTATACGGGCGACCGCGCGAACGCCCTCCGCCATCGCCGCGATTCTTTTTTCGTCGAGCGTCAGCCTGTCCAAAAAAGCGGCTTTATCCGCGGGACAGTTTTCAACGTCGATTTTATTCGCGCGCAAAATTTCATCCGCGTTTTTTTCGATCGCGGACGCGATACTTTCCAACATTTTATTTTTCGTTTCCGCGTCTGAATACGCGAGTTTTTGAGCCGCGCCGCAAGCCGCCGCGCAAAGTTCCTCTATATACGTCATTTCGATAAAATGCCGAAAAAACCTTTCAAAAAAGGCTTTCCGTCCGCTCCTTTTTTATTTTTAAGTATACCTAAAATACCGCGAAAAACGGGTTTTTTTCTCTTTTTCATATCAAAAACGCCGTTTTTTGCAAATTAAATATTATAATAGATTATAATAAATATTATATAATTCCGCGTAGTAAATATCGTTTTAAAAAAATGAATTATATAATAAACGCTATATAATTCCGATTTGAATTATATGATAAATATCACGTATCTCCGCCCGATAAATATTGTTTTTTTTAATAGAATCATATAATAAACGCTATATAATTCCGCTTTGAATTATATGATAAATATCACATATCTCCGCCCGATAAATATTGTTTTTTTTAATCGAATCATATAATAAACGCTATATAATTCCGCTTTGAATTGCATGATAAATATCACGTATCTCCGCCCGATAAATATTGCTTTTTTTTAATATCATTACATAACGAAGATTATATAATCGGAGGCTATTGCTCAATTTACTTTTATTACTTTCCGTAAAGCGTATACTATAATAAATATTATATAATTAAGCCCTTTTTAATAGGTCGTATAATTATAATAAAAGTTATATAATTCTATTCCTCTTCCTCATCCGTTTCCGTCAATTCCGCGTTGTGATATACGTTTTGAACGTCGTCGTTTTCCTCCAAGCGGTCTATCATTTTCAAAATTTTTGCGGAATCCTCCTCATTCAAAGCCACGCTGTTTTCGGGAATCATATCGATTTCCGAGGAAATAATCTCAATTTTCGCGTTTTGAAGTCTTTCTCTGACCGTCGAGAGGTCTTGCGGCGCGGTATATATGAGATACACGCCGTCCTCCGAAACGAAATCCTCCGCTCCGCAGTCGAGGGCCGTCAACATCAATTCGTCCTCATCGTAAAGAGCCGCGTCCGCGACGATCACGCCGCGCCTTTTGAACATAAATCCCACGCTGCCCGTCGTACCCATCGCGCCGCCGCTTTTGTCGAATATATGGCGCACGTCGCCCGCCGAACGGTTTTTATTATCGGTCAAACATTCGACGTAAAAAGCCACGCCGAACGGTCCGTATCCCTCGTAAGTGATCTCCTCATAACTGACTCCGCCCGCTTCGCCCGATGCTTTTTTGATGCTGCGCATAATGTTGTCGTTCGGGATATTATTTTCGCGCGCTTTGGCGATAACGTCTTTGAGTTTGTTATTGTTGTTCGGGTCGGGGCCTCCCTGCTTGACGCATACGGCGATTTCCCTGCCGATTTTCGTAAAGATGCTTGCTTTCGCGGCGTCGCCTTTGGCTTTTCTGTGCTTGATATTCGCCCATTTGCTGTGTCCGGACATATGAATTAAAACTCCTTATTTTTCGGATTATTTGTATTTTGAATGGAAATTATTTTCAACTTTTTTTATATTATTTGTATTTTAAGCGGAAATCATTTGTAATTTTTTACATTATTTGCATCTTAAATGGAAATTGTTTTCAATTTTTTTTACATTATTTGCATTTTTTGTATCGCTTTTTTCGCTTTTTAGTATGGCGTTTAGGACATTTTTATGCCGCTTTTTAGGCATTTTTATGCCGTTTTTTCGGCGTTTTTAAGCGTTTTTATGCCGTTTTTTCAACGTTTTTTCGGCGTTTTACATTCCGATTTTATGCGTTTTTTTGTTGCGATTTTATCGCTTTTCGTTTATTTTATGCGCGCTTTAATCTTTTGAAAAAAACAAGTGCATAGCGATCGAACCCGCAACCGCCGCATTCAGCGACTCCATTTCTCCGCTCATTCCGATCGATAAAATTCCGTCGCACGCCCCGCGGAGAAAATTTGAAATTCCGTCGGCTTCGTTCCCGACGATAAGAGCGGTTTTTTTCTCTCCGCTTCCCCGTTCGTCTTTAAATTCCGATATGTTTTTTGATCCCGCGAGAGCGGCTTTTCGGCTTTTATTGCAAACTTCACTTTTAAATTCCGATATGTTTTCAACTTCCCTGAGCGCGGCTTTTCCGCCCGCCCCGTCTTTAAATTCCGATATGTTTTTTATATCCTCTCCGTCCGCGTCCAGCCCGAAAAACCGATATTTTTCCCTATGTAAAAAGTTAAAAATATCCTTCTCGTCCGCCTCTATGACGTTCAGTTTAAAAACTCCGCCCATACTCGATCTCAAAACCTTTTGCGAGCAAGCGTCCGCGCAATCGATCAAAACCGCGTTAAAAAAACCGAATGCCGCCGCCGAACGCAGCAGCGTTCCGACGTTTCCGGGGTCGCGCACGCGATCCAAAATCAAAGCGTTTTGACCGTCGTCGATCCGTCCTTCGGGGATTTCGGCGACGGCGGCGACGCCTTGCGGATTTTTCACGCGGGAGAGCCTTGCGAATACGTTTTCCGAAACCGTTATGATTTCGACTCCCTCTCTGACGGAGAGCGGCGCGAGCGGGATTCCGCAGACCGCGACGTATTTCAGGATTTTCACGGAGGGCGGGATATCCTTTACGATATTAATTCCCTCGACAATAAAAGTCCGCGTTTCCCGCATAACTTTTTTATCGTTCAAGGCGATAAGTTCCTTGATTTTTGGATTTGAAACCGACGTAATAACCATTGACTTCACACCGTTTTTTATAACATAGAATACTATGCGTTTTAAAAAATCCCGCGATATTGTGATTTATAGAATACTATGCGCCGCAAAAAAAAACGCTCCAACCCATAAGGCATTTATAGAATAACTCTATACGTTAAAAACTCTTCGATATAAAAACGTTTTTCAAGCCCTCTATACCGCGAAAATACCGCAATACAAAGGCATTTATAGAATACTCGACGTCATAGAATACTTCGATTTACAAGGCGTTTTGACTCATAGAATACTTCGATTTGTTCAAACTATCAAAAACGGCTATATTAAAAAATACAGCCGCCCGATAAATTCATTGCAATAATATTTTACGCCTTAGCGGCAAGGCTTTGCTTCGCAACGTCGCAAAGAGCCGTAAACGCCGCCGCGTCGCTCACCGCGATATCGGCGAGAACCTTTCTGTTCAGGAGCGAACCCGCCGTCTTTAAGCCGTACATAAACCTGCTGTAAGAAAGTTCGTTGAGCCTTGCCGCCGCGTTGATACGCGCGATCCAAAGGCTTCTCATATCTCTTTTTTTGAGTTTTCTGCCGACGTACGAATAGTTTCCCGACTTCATAACGGCTTGTCTTGCGACCCGATAGAGTTTGCTTTTCGCCCCGAAGTAACCCTTGGCGGACTTCAATATTTTTCTGCGTTTTTTCGCGCCCGTAACGCTTCTTTTGATTCTCATTTTTTATAGCCTCCCAAAGATTAATTTTGATACGGAACAAGATTTCTGATCGTGTCCGCTTGCGTAACGCTCACATAAGTTCCCTGCCTTAGTCCGCGTTTTCTTTTCGTCGATTTTTTTGCTAAAATGTGATTTTTGCCGGACTTTGCGCGCTTGACGAGTCCGCTTTTCTTGACGCGGAATCTCTTACCCGCGCCGCTGTGAGTTTTCTGTTTAGGCATAAAACCTACCTCCGTAAATTTGATACAATAGTATTTTTAGGTTATATATTTTTTTAAAAATGTCTTTATTTCTCTTTTTTTAAAAGCGTTTTTAATGTTTTTTAATACGTTTTTTCGCGTATTTTTTTGTCGCGCCGCCGAATGCCTTGTTTACGCGTTTTTTACATATTTCGAATACGTCTTCCGCTTTTTGCACGAATTCTAAATACCCTGGATTACGTGTTTTCGCATATTTTAAATACGTTTCACGCGGATTTTACGCGATTTTAAATACCTTGTTTACGCGTTTTTTACATATTTCGAATGCGTTTTCCGCTTTTTGCGCGAATTTTAAATACCTTTTTATGCGTTTTCCGCAAATTTTTTCGCGCTTTTTGAATACATTTTTACGTGCTTTCGCATATTTTGAATGCGGATTTCAAATACCTTTCCTTCGTCTTTCCGCGCGTTTCCCGCAATGCAAAAGTCTATTTTTTAGGGGTGATAATCATCGTAATAGCTTTTCCCTCTTGGGCGGCTTTCTTTTCTATGTCGGCGTTTTCTTTGAGAATATCATAAAATTTCTCGACGATTCCCATTCCGATTTCGGGGTGCGCCAACTGTCTGCCCTTCATTTTCAAAACGACCTTAACCTTGTCGCCCTCGCTCAAAAATTTCGCCGCGTGTCTGGCTTTTGTATTCAAATCGCCCACGTCGATGACCGCCGAAAGCTGAATTTCTTTTAATTCGGTGGCTTTTTGATTTTTTTTCGACTCTTTTTCGTGCTTTGACTGGTCGTATTTGTATTTGCCGTAGTTCATAATTTTACAAACGGGCGGATTTGCCGTAGGCGAAATTTTCACAAGGTCGAGATCCCTATACGCCGCCATACGGAGAGCCTCCGCGGTAGCGATAACTCCGCGCTGATTGCCTTCATCATCAATTAATCTAATTTCGCGATCACGAATCTGATCGTTAATTTGAAGATCTTTAATAATTTATTCCTCCCGAAAAAAGTTTTGTTTTTAAAAAAGCCGTTTATTTCCGCATTTAAAAATGCCGTCAAAACCTTAATAAACCGCGCCGATATTACGTTAAAAAACACCCTTAAAGCCCTTAGTCCGCCGCTGAACACATTTATCGATATCGCGTTTTAAAATACCGCAACACTCTTAACCTATCGATCTCATTATTTTAAGATACCGCGATCCTCCGCCCCGAATAAACGCCCTTAAAGCCATTACCGCCGATAAATTCCCTATCAAAACTGCGTTTTAAAATACCGCAATATCATTAACCTATCGATCTCATTATTTTAAGATACCGCGATCCTCCGCCCCGAATAAACACCCTTAAAGCCATTACCACCGATAAATTCCCTATCAAACACCGCGTTTACCCCGCCGCAAATAAAAAAAGCGGAAGGTAAAAACTACTCTCCGCATAAAAAACCGCCAAACAGCCGCCGGCAAAAAACCGGTTCCGCATAAATCCGTCGAATTTTAAGCAACCGTTGCAACCGTCTTAGGCGCAAGGTGAGAATCGCTTCTACTTTTTTACAAGGACAATTATAACACGTATTTTTCCCTTTGTCAAACGATTTTAAGGTATATTTTTTAATTATTAATAATATAGCGACTAAACTTTTAAATCAAACATATGTAAACACGCCCTAATATAACAAAAAAGACGTATTTAAAAACCGGTTCAAGTTTGTTTACTCTACGCTTCCCAAAGACGGAACGCTTATGAAATCCTTAATAATGAACCGTATAACTAAAATTTAATTTTATAACATCCGCAATTAAGTGCGCCGAATTCCCCTCCGCGGGGGTGATAAAAGGGGTGGGGCGGCCTTACGGAATTCTCAATGCGGATAAAAAATGAAATTTTTAAAGGCTTTTATAAATTAAAATGCTCAAAAAAACCTTCTTTCCGCCTCTACTCTTTCCAAATCGGCGGCACGATAATTCAAAACCTCAATCCATCGGTTCAAATCAATAATCCAAAACCTCAATTCATCGGTTCAAATCAATAATCCAAAACCTCAATTCACCGGTTCAAATCAATAAATTTAAATCAATAATTCGTCGGATTCAATTCAAAATACGCCCTCGGGTGCGCGCATACGGGACATTTTTCGGGAGCCTCTGCGCCGTAGTGTATGTGTCCGCAATTTCTGCAATGCCACGCGTTTTTCTCCTCTTTTTTAAAGACGGAATCCCCCGCTATATTCGCCGAAAGTTTTTCGTATCTCGCCTCGTGAACCTTTTCAACCGAACCGACCGCGGCAAACTGCGCGGCGATCTCGTTGAAGCCCTCCGCCCTCGCGGTTTCGGCGAACTCCTTATACATCGAAGTCCATTCGTAGTTTTCGCCTTGCGCCGCCGCTTTCAAATTCTCGACCGTTCCGGGAACGCTCCCGCCGTGCAGAGCCTTAAACCACAGTTTCGCGTGTTCTTTTTCGTTCGCGGACGTTTCGGTGAAGATTTCGGCGATCTGCTCGAACCCGTCTTTTTTGGCTTGGCTCGCGTAGTATTGATACTTTATCGCCGCCATACTCTCCCCCGCAAACGCCGCGTTTAAATTCGCTTCCGTTTTTGAACCTTTCAACTCTTTCATTTGAAACATACCTCCAAAGTGTTTTTTTATTTTTTTATTTTATTGTTTTTTATTTTATTTCTTCCGTTCCGATTTGATTTTAATTTTTATTTCGTTTTGCTTTTTTATTTCGTTTGGCTTTGATTTTAATTTTCTATTTTATTTCTTTTGCTTTGCCCTTAAATTCTCAGCCGTCCTTTTCATTTCCGAATTCTTAATTTCTCAAAGCATTCCGTTCCAAAATTCTTAATTTCTTAAATTAAGGCAACGTTCCGTCCTTCTTTTATAAATAACTCTCCGCTATGTTTCCATTATACCATACCTTCATCTTAAATGCAAGCCTAATTTTAATAGAAAATAGTACAAAAATTGCAACCCCGTAAAAAGTAAGCCTAATTTTCTTGTTAACACAAGTTAAATGATATGAATGATATGAATGATAACCATCCTAAAAGAACAACTCTGTATCTTTCGTCAGTTGTACTCCGCGTCGTATAATAAAAATAAAGCGCTAAAAAAATATTATACCCGTTACCCTTTTAAATCCGAACTTGTCGAATTTGGAAGGGTAACGGGTATAACTATGCTTCATTTATATATTTTTTCTATTGTCCGGTTCTTTTTGTAACGATGCTTCACTCGAAAAAAACCGAAACGCGCCGCCCAAAATCCCGTATAGATACTTCATCGTGAAAATAAGACGATTTGACAATATATCTCTATCTAAGTCCGGCAATAAGCGTAAATATATCGTCCGACGCAATGATACCCTTGCCTATAAGTATTTTGAAATATTTTCCGTTCAACGCGGCAAACTCCTCATAGGAAACATAGTCCGCCCATTCTTCATAGGTATAAAGTCCGTACTTGTCTATGTCTTCTTGCATCATTTTTTCATCGTATTTCAGATCATCCCCAACCTTAAAATACGTCAAGAATCCTTTTGCGTCCTCTATTGTCAGCGTCAGCAATCCTCCCGCAAACGCGTTGTCATTATAAGCCGACCTCAATGAATAACAACCCGTTTTTTCACTTGTAACGCTTGCGTTTGTCAACGTTACGACCTTATAGTTTCCGCTTGAATCGTAACGGACAAAGCGGTGATTTATATAATCCGTATAGTTATTTTCGGAAATATAGACAAATTCGTTGAGATCATAGTCAAAGAATCCGTGCATAGTAATTATCCTTACGACGCCGCCGTCGGAAAACTCCAAATTCACGATATTATAGACATCCTCACCGTGATCCCAATACAGCGAAACAGGCGTCGCTTCAAGTTCTCCCGTTATGAAATTCCATGACATTATCATATCGCCCCGCTTAATGTTTTCGATCGGCTTTTGCGTTCCGTCCGACATCAAGATCATGGTTCCGCTAGCAAAACAACCGTCCGAGTATGCGTACAATTCTACGTCATAATTCGGCATAATGAACGAATAGCTCTGCTGATTGACATAATAATTTCCGCCATCGTAGCGCATATGAGACGATTGATTATTCGGATTCGAATACTCTACCCGTACACTAATAATTTTCCCATACGGAACTTTGTCTAACGACGGCAACGTGTTCCCATTTGAATCCATAACCGTTATTGTCGCGCTGTTTTCTTTTTCATTTTTTGTTATAGAATGCGTATTTGCCGCCGCGCTTGACGCAATAGTCAAATTCATCGCCGGCATATTTCCGCCCGTAAATGTACACCGCGCGCCGTTGTATCCGAAGTTCGCTCCATATTCTACCGTGATAGGGGTGTTATAAGCGACGCTGTAAGTTCCGTCCCTTCTCAGCGCGCCGTCCACGTTTACGGTTAAAAACGAACCGATGCCGGTCGTTATGGTAAGGATATATTTATTCCTTACCGCGCTTGTGCTAACGGTCAAATCCCTTGCCGGCATATTCCCGCCCGTAAATGTACATTGCGCGTTTGCATATCCGCTGTTCGCTCCGTAGTTTACCGTGATAGGAGTGTTATAAGCGACACCGTAAGTTCCGTCCGCCTTCGTTTCGCCGTTCACTTTAACGGTTAAATATGAACCGACGCCGGTTGTTACGGTAAGAGTATAAATATTTAATTCCGCACTCGCGCGAACGGTCAAGTTCCCCGCCGGCATTTTTCCGCCCGTAAAGGTACACTCCGCATTGTTATACCCGACGATTGATCCGTAGTTTACCGTAATAGGCGAGTCATAAGCGACGCTATATGATCCGTCGGTTTTAATTTCACCGTTCACTCTCACGGTTAAATACGAACCCGCGCCGGTCGCCACCGTAAGGACGTAATAATTGACCGCCGCGCTTGTGCTAACGGTCAAATCACTTGCCGGCATATTCCCGCCCGTAAAGGTACATTTCGCGTTGCTATACCCGACGGCTGATCCGTAGTTTACCGTAATAGGCGCGTTATAAGCGACGTCGTGTGATCCGTCGGTTTTAATTTCGCCGTTCACTCTCACGGTTAAATACGAACCCGTGCCGGTCGTTACCGTAAGGACATAATAATTCATTATCCACACCGCGTTAAAAACTATTTTTTCGCCGTTTTTATCTGTCAATGCGGATATCCGCGCATCCGGCGAATAGTCGGTTTGCGTATCTTCTCTAATCCATTTTATTAATATATATCCGGTTTTATGGACCGTCGGAAAATTATAGATCGTTGTATAGTCGTACGTCTCCGAATAAGAGTCTTTGCCGTTCGCGTCAATTCCTCCGTTATAATTGAAAGTTGCGTCATACGACACCGCGCTCCAAACCACTCTCAACCATACCTCGCCGTTTGGAATAACTTTACTGATTTCGTCCCTCGCGTTAAACGCTTTTTCGTCCGCGTCTTTCTCGTTGTTTTCGTTCGCGTCGCAAAACCAACTATAAGCGTTAAATCCCGTTCTTTCCAAGTCGGGGAGAGTATATGTTTGAGTGTACTTTAAAGTTTTCGACGAACCTAAATCACCGTCCGTCGGCAGCCCGCTGTTCGTGTCGAAATAAATTACGTATGTGTTTTCGGTAAACTTGCCCGTTAAATAAATTTCATCCCCGTCCGTATCGGTTAAGTTTTTCGCTTCCGTGATTTCCCTTTCCGTTCCGTCCGATTCGACCTTAACCCAACCGCCAAAAGTATAGCCCGTATAACTTGCGCCTGGCAAGGTATATGTCTCGCCGTATTTAGCCGCGATAGGATCGCCGTTTACGGCCGCGCCGTCCGGAACGTCGAATAGGATTTTATATTCTATGAACGTCCAAACGCCATATAAATGAACCGCGCCGCCATTTACGTTCGCCAAGTTTGAGACGGATTCGCCCTTTTCGTACGCTGCGGCATCGATATCGTCAAAATCAGACTCAACATCATCCGTCCACCCGACAAATTTATAGCCCGCAAGACGGTTGCCGCCGATATCTTTCGCGTCCTTTAACCTATATTCACTGTCATAAACCCACGTCTCCGAACATGTATTTTCTTCCGCTGATCCGTTGCCGCGAGCGTGATACGTTACGGTGTATTCGATGGGGCTCCATTCCGCGTATATATGTAAACCGTTCTTCGCTATATCGTTTATATCCTCGGCTTTGATCGCTTTATCGTCTTTGCCGACCCATCCGGCGGTTAAATATCCCTCTTTCGAATAGGTTTGCAAAATATAGTCTTCGCCCGCCTTTTCACATCCAAGCAAATCCCCATCTTTACTGCGGTAAACAAAATATTTTTCATCGGCACCGCCGTCGTAGGGAATGACGTTATCAAAAACCTTAGACCAGTTTTCGTCCGACTTACAATCCGCAAATAAGCTCTCCTTTACGCGATAACAATATTTATCGCTCAGATTTTCATACGCCGTCAAAGTGTCCCCGTCTAAAACGACGGTATCTAAGGCGTTTAGATAACTCAACTCTCTAAGATCCGAAACTTCACCGTTTATCGTTATCCTTTCTATCGCTTGCAATTCGCTCTCGGAAAGCAAGTCCGCCCCCGACTGCGCCAATATTTGGTGGCTCAACGCTTCGTCTTTCATTCCGATTATAAAGTTTAAAGAACGCGTATATATGGCCTCGCCGCCGGCGTTTAAAACCTCGACGTTTAGTGTTCCGCCGCCTATTCCCGTAACTTCAAAGTTTACCCGCTCCTTATAATCCGCGCTATAAGCGATATTAAACACTCCGTTTTTCTCTTGTCCGTCAATATCCGCAACGGTTATTTTGCAATAGTTCTTGATTGACAATCCCCATGGTTGAGTGATAACGTCGACCGCGAAAGAATCGCCCAAAACAAGTTTTTGATCCGTTTCGACAAGCGAACCGTCGGAAGCGATCAAGCCCAACACTTTTTCTATTTTTGTAATGATATTTAATTTTACCCTCTTAACGACCGACGTATTTTTTTCGCTTATGGAAACAAACACATCCTCCTCGGGTATACCGAGAACCGTAATTTTTCCGTCGACGTTGTCGACGACAACGCTTTCGGAAGACGAGAAATAGTCAAAACGGGACTTATTGATTACGCCGTCCGCGCCGATTAAATAAGGCGTAATTTTATTTTCTTCTCCGACAAAGACGTCGATCACGTCGGCGACCGCAATTTCATATACCGCCTCGTTTTCCTCGCCGCCGCGTTCCCTATTAAATAGAAAAACCAAGCCTAAAACCGCCCCTATAAACAACGCGGCGGTAAATAATACGGATGAAAAAATTATTATTTTTCGTTTCATTTCTTTTCTCCTTGAATAATTAAACTTAATTTATTGCCCACTAAACGCCAATTTCTGTTATCGAAATCCAAAGTGATAAAAATATACTCATGAACCGTAACCTCCGAGTCGTTTTGGTAAACCGCGATATTCTCCGAATCTCCCGCGGTATAAGTCGTTTCGTTTTTTATCAGCGCGCATTTAGCCGTTGTTCCTTGTTGAACGTCGCCGACTCTGATTCCGCTTATTCCGAAATTGCGGTTCAAGCCTTTTAGGACGTTTTCTTCCGCTACGGATTTAAAGCCGCTGAATTCGGCGTATACTATTACGCCCTCAACCTTGCCGTAATTGTATACGCAAGCATATCCGAACAAAGTTTTCTCCTCTTCCATTTTAGCGGCTTGCTCTTCTTGGGCGGTTCGCGCGTCGTTAGCCGCGCCGACAACCGCGCCTTTGATAAGAATATGCGATATTTCGCCTCTGTTTATCGTTACGAACGGAGAAAACATTCCGCTTTGGTTTAACTTTAACGAACCGAAACTCACCGAACAATTTTCGATTGTTCCGTCGTTTATTTTTGCGATTCCTCCGAAGGTTTCGCCTTGAACGTCTATGTCGTTTTCGTATACGAAATTGATATTTCTTATAATCGCTTTCGAGGATATGCCGCCAAAAAGCGACGTATTCTCGTCGGCGTCGGAATATCGCAGATACACGGTACGCCCGCGTCCGTCAAACACTCCGGAGAAAGGGTTTTCATCGCTTCCTATTTTAAATTCGTTGTCGGATATACTGATATCGGACGTCAAATAAAGTTTATCGTTGTGTATTGTCTCGCCCAATTCTATAAGATCGTCAACCGACGCTACGTTTACCGAATCGACTCTTTCCATTTTATAATTCGGCAAACCGCTCGAATAATAAGACAAACAAATAAAAACAACGAGCATAACGACCGCGTGGAATATGCCGCTAACTATATAACACACCTTCATAACCTTAGTTTTTTTAATATTTGCAACCATAACTTTCCTCCTTGCGCTTTATTGTATAGCGGTTAAACTTTTTAATCGAACGTATGTTTGATTAAAAACCGTCACCAAAAATAATATGATCCGAAACTACCTGCGGCAAAAATCAACACGGGACCGATTCCGAATAAAAAAGTTATTTTATCCGCCATTTCCGTTGCGTCTTTTCTTTTAAACGTTCTGCGAAGGACGATATACGCGCCCGCATACAAAAGGTATACGCAAATCGGCAAAACGATATCTGCTACACTCGCACGATCTGCGATACGCGCCGCAATGCCGCCAAGAGTATTAATCCCTAACGTCAGGCTTTGAATTACCGCGGGACTGATCAAGATAAGTATCGAACACACGCTGAATAAAAATCCGCGTATTACAAATAACTCCGCCTTTTTTTTATCGTTTATGCGGTGTATATGGCTTTTTTTAGTCACGCCGAATACTTCGGCCGTCTTTTCGGTTATTTGCGTTTTTTTTTCATCCGAAATATCTGCAAAAAGATAACCGTAATCGAAATTTTCCTCGCTTCCGCGCTTCGGCTTTTGACCGTCCGCATCGAGGCTTCTTATCGTTTTATTTTTATCGGAGTTTGAGAACGTTTGAAAGCAAGCTCCGGAGAATTGCAATCTGTCTTGTTTATACGCCTCGTTTATTTTCGCGCTCGAATCGAGCCGTTTCAAATAATCGGATATCTCCGCTTTTGCGGGGAAATTATAGCTTGAATTCGCTTGGACATAATCGTTAAAAAAATCTTTATATAGACCGATTAAATCCGCTTTGCTCGCAACCGTGACGTTTGTCTTTACGTAATCAAGGTTGAGCAAGTCTTCTTCCAAAAGACCGATCATATCGCGGTAAATTCTCGTTGCCAGAGGAGCGGAAGAGACGATCTTATAGGCATTCAGCGCGTCTTCAACGCTGAATTTTTTCACGATCTCGTCTTTAACCCATCCTTTTCCGGAGGAAGTTCCTATCAAAAAATTAAAATATCCGCCAATTTCAAAATCATCTTCAAAATCACCGCCGCCGCTTTTGGGTTTTTGAATCTCCATGTCAATATCAAAAATTTTATCTCTTACCCGTATTATAAAATCAAGTCTGTCTAACGGGGCCTCAATGTTGCCGACCTGAAAATACTTTTTTAGACCCTTTATTCTTATATCGCAAAGAGCCGGACTCATATTTTTTTTATAAGCCGAAAACATCAAAGCCGCCGACATAATTTCTTGCGTTCGCTCATCCTTACATTCGGATATTACTTTAAAGAATTCCTCTCCCGATGCCGTCATTTGATCGAGCGGAATTACGCCGCGCACCTTCGAAATGTCAAACGCTTTTATTATCGGCGTCAACAAATCCATTAGTGAGAAAATCTCGACGTTTCCTTCCGATACCTTGCGATCGATCACTTCGCAAGCGACCTTGAAAGCCTTAACGCGGGCGGAAAAATCTCTTATTTGCGGCGGAGCCGTCAAAAACTTTTCCATATTTTGTTTCGTTGACAGCAACTGAAAAAAATACGACTTTTCTTCTTGTTCCAAGCCATTATAGTTTTTTTCATAAAAATCGTATAATAAAGTTTTAGTATTTTCATCAATGTTCGCGTTATCTACGCATACCTTTAAAATAAGGCGTCGGTCTTCGACGGTTAGTTTATCGGCGTTCGATCCGCCCAACAACTCGGCAACGGCGTTTATAATAATCGGAACGTCAATCGCCGCCGTTTGGCTGATTTTCAAAACGGCTTTTGCCGTATCGGAATTTCTCTTTATTTCAAACGCTTTTTGTACGGCTATTTTTTCAAGAGTTTCAGGTTTAATTCGTCCGTCGCCGTCAAACGCTTCTTCAATTTGCTCCGCAAGGTCCGATAGAATTGTATCGTTGCCAAAATCCGTTTCGGCGATTATTTTCGCTATCGCGCTAAGATCTCCGCCGTAATTATCTCTATTGCCTTTAATGTCGAATACATAATAGAAACGAGAGTAAGAATTGAAGTCAAAACTTGTCAATGAAGACGCCCAAATTTTTATAGAGATCGTATTTTTCGTTCCGTCTTGCGTAACCGCGCCGATCGCGTCACTCGGTATATCCCTATCCCCCGAGCAGACGCAGAACCCTATTTTTTTCATATATCGCAAAGGCAGCGTCAGACTCAGAGTTTTAATATAATTTACGGCGGCGGCGCGCGATTCGGCAAATATTACTATCTGCTTGTTTGGCTCTCCGAATAGAAGCGCGTCCGTCAATTTTGCGAATATATTCCGATTTAAATTAGCGGCAAGAGAAAAAGAGTCTTTCGCTTTAATCGCGGGCAGCGACCCGTCGGGCAGCGCGGACGCTTCGTACTCGTCCGGTTTTGCATTATTATCGAGTTTGTTTATATAAGCCGCCGGACGCTCGGCGATCCCGTCGTCTTTGCATCCGCACAAGCCGTGAGAAACATTGTTTTCGGTCTGCATAAAAACAAACGAACCGTCTTTAATTGTCGCGTACGTGAACGAATCGTTACCAATCGCGGTTCTTATGTTTTCAAATAAACCTTCATAATAGCGGCGCGCCGCCGCGTCTTCTAAACTGCATTTTGAAACATATCCGCTCGTTGTATGAAAATATTTATATTGTATCACTCGCTCTCCCTCCGTATTTTTATTCTATAATTCCGAATTGACGCAGCATCCAAACAAACGGCAATTCGATTCTTTTAGCGGAACACTCAAATTTGACTCTGCCCGCCGTATTCCTCTCTGTTTCCTCATGAATACTGTCGTTGAAATTAAAAGAGGAAACGCCGAAATACTTTACGTTCGCAAATATTTTATCAAAATCCGGCGCTAAGGCCTTTTGTATTAAATATGATTTTATCTCTTCGCTGGAAAAATCAATTTCTCGCTCCAAATAACTTCCGTCGTAACCTTTTGTACCGTCAAAATAGTCGCTTCGGATACAATGGCTGTTGGAATCAAAATTACTTTCGAGCGTGTCCATTTTCGTTACGATAACCGCAACGGGACATCGCTTATCGAGCCCCGCGTCTTTAAGTCTGCTAACTACGGCATTATTGGAGTTTATGTCTCCTTTGCCGTTAATAAGACAAAATACGCCGATCAACTCTCCGTTTGCAATATTGCTCACTTGCGTCGTATTCTGCGCGTCTTCGCCCGCTATATCATAAAACGAAACATACGCCTTTTTATTTATTTCGGCGATAAAAGGATATGAACTATAATCGCCCCCCGTCGTTGTCGGTTTCGGATATTTGGGCGGATTTAAATTGATCGCTCGTTCCGTATATTCCGTTTGCCGGGCGCTCCAATTAGCGTCCGTTATTTTATAGTGATTGCCCTCCTCGCCCATCGTTATCTCTAATAAAGGCGCGGGCTTAACGTTGATACCGAATTTTTTAAGGCTGTTGCCCGTCATTGTCATAGCCATATCGGATACGGAACCATCTTTAATATCGGTCAAGTCGAAAAATCTCGAAATATAGGTCGTTTTACCCGCGCCCTTGGAGCCTGTAAACGCAATCTTAAAGTTTTCATGCTCCATATACCCTTGGGGCAGCAGTCTCTGGAATCCGGACTTAAACAATTTTTCCCGCGCGTTTTTAGAATTTTCGTCCTGAGAATTTTCGTTTCGCAAATCGTTAAAACAATATAAACATTTTTTTAACGCATTCCCGTGCTTATCGTATATTGCGGGAAGCGATGCGGTCGAATTGTTTTCCGACGAACAAGAAATTCCTCCTTTTTTATATCTTTTATTTGTCGCGATACTGTCGGCGATCTTTTTGTGGCAAAACGGACAAGCGGAGTTCGCGCTAACGTCGTCAAATTTTTCCGGTTTTTCTAAGGACGTATTTTTTTCGCAGTCCAAAAGATAAAACCGCGCTAAATCCGGATTGGAAAAACCGACCGAAAACACGTTTTTATCATTTTTCTGTCGTTCGCCGTTTAATTTTATCGAACGTTTACACCTCGCTCCTTTTGAAAAATCCAACTTAATACTTTCTCCCAAGACGTTCACGTTCATATCGTCTTTTACGCACGGCAAGCGGTAGTTATAAACCGCTTTCACCTCTATACCGGCGGGTCTGTCCTTGCAGGCAAATTGCAGCGATAAAATATTTCCTTTCCGCTCGATCGAATACGCGATTTTTTTTCTGAACGCAAAGTTGATCGCAAAAAAGAACTTCGCTTTTACCGCGCCTTTTTTCAGCATTTCAATTACGCCGACTCCGCTATGCTCCCTAGAATTATTATTCTCTATAATAATTCTGCAACCGTCCGCATAAAATCGCTCGAACGACAAGGTCTTCTTTATTTCCGCGTTTTTGTATACTCCGCTTTTTTGATCCGTCAAAGACGCGCAATCGATACCGTTAATATCGAACGCTACTTTTACCTCGTCGTAGGCAAGACCGTTTGTCGGATCGTTTTTTGCGGCGTTTGTTTTATTCGAATCCCGCGTTCCGACCGATCGAAAAACGCCCGTTCCGTAGTGGCTTTCATCGTTTGTTCCGTCGCTATTTTGATTTTGACCGGCTTGCGGCGCGGTTTTTTCTCTCGTTATGTCATTAAACACATCCAATTTTTCAAGCCATTCTTTCGGCACGGCGAACACCGTATACGGCAAACCCAAAACTCTGTAATCGCGTTCAAAATAAATTTTCGGCGGCGCAATTTCATCATCGCCGAAAACCCTATTTATCTTGTATTCAAAATAATACTCGGCGGATTTTTCATATTTATTTTCACGTTCGTTTTCGTATTCGGTCATTTTTTACCTCCGTATCTTTCATAAATTTAATTATATATTTTTTGTCGGGAATGCCTATCGCTATAACCGTATCGCATATAGAAAACTCTTGCATCGATCGGCTATCCCTATAAAAGGCTTCGTATCTGTCCTTAAACTCGGGTTTTAAAAAAATAATATTTTGATTGCCGCTCCCTTTTAAGTTTCCTACGCCTAAGTCCGACTCTCTAACATACGGACCGTCGATTAAAACGGCGATGTTTTGCAGCGTGTAATCTACGTTTTTGTCCTTCAATCCTCTAAGTTCGTCTATCGTAAACCCCGTATACACCAAAATGTCCTCTATGCCTATTCGATTAAAATATTCCGTCGTTTTCGCGAGGTCTTCCGCCTGCTCAAACGGCTCGCCGCCCGAAATCGTTATGCCGTCCGTGCCGCCGAAATCAAATTCCGAGAGATATTGAATGACGTCTATATCGTTTTGCGGCGCAAATTTTCGCAGTCCTTCCGATACGCAGCCCGGGCATTTGCGGCGGCAGCCGTTGACCCAAAGCGCAAACCGCTTCCCCGGTCCCAACGTTTCGATTCCCAAAAACGCCCTTTCGATCTGCATGATTAACCGCCGCTCCTACGGCTTTGATATAGAGCCTTAACAGCCTCGCTTGCGCGTTGTTTTTCGTTTTCCGCGTCGTCCCGCCGACGGCTTTCGGCGATTACTTGAATTGGAGCGGTTATTTTTGCCGCATAGCGCGCCCTATCTTCCTTTGTGCCATTATTTATCAATTCGTCAAACAACTTCTCGCTCTCTTCCGTTAGACGGTAATGTCCGATTTCTTTGATACGCTCGTCGCATCCTTCGGTATCGATGTCGTACGCCTCCGTAACTTTGCTGTTTTCGCCGCAATTTTTATTATACTTTTCAAAAAAGTCCTTGGCGCCGCCGTCATTTTCGTCGATTTTGGCGATCTCCTTTATCCGCGCGTCCGACGTTAACGTTCCGCTTATTCGCTCGATTCCCATGATACTTCGGCGCATATTGCAATCGTATGCCAAAATTCGCCACACAACGCCGTCGCATCCCGGTTTAACAAATATTGCCTCCCTTGCCAGCATTGACTCCGCCGAAGAGTCCCCGTCGGAGTCAAGATCGCCGAGCAGCATTTCGTAGCCCGATTCTTTCATCGTTTGAACCGCTCTTACAAAAGTTTCTTTTGTTTTTGCCGCCGCCTCGTTAAAGTCTTTTTTCAACAAACGCTCGTTCAGCGCGCGCTTTTGCGCGTCATAGTTTTTCGGATTGAACGCCCCGATATCGTCAATGCTTATTCCGTTCTCTTTCAGTTCTTTAACCTTTGCCTCGTAGTTATTATAGAACGGTCGTAACAAATCGTCGTCGCTCTTATATGTTTCATAATCTCTAATTAGTCTTTTCAACCTATCAAATGTGATTTTGTCGTCGGCGATCTTTATCGAGACTTCTTGCGCTGTTTTGATTGCGGCGGCGATCTTTGTGTTTTCGCACGTCGTATATTCCGCTTCGTCAAGCCCCTTGTACCCGCTTATAATTTTTTCCGCCGCGGTTTGTATCTCGTCTTTATAAGACCGCGCCCGATAGGTGCTATCAACCTTATACGCTCTAAAACGGCCGCAAGACTCAATTATACCGTTCAGCCGCGAAATATCGCCGCTTATTTTATCGGCATTTATTCTAAAATTCGCATCTTTGCTTTCCGTCAAACGGTATTCGAGCAGGCTAATCAGCGTATCTACATCGCTTAAAGAGGCTATGGGATGTTGTCCGATAATTTTTATCGCCTCTTTTGCTATCTTGCCCGCAAAGCCGTCGGCGCTTTGCATTTCCTCTAACTTTTCCTTAATCAGTTCGATATTTTTTATGGCGGTTGAGAGCCGATTTAGCTCTTCCGTAAAATCTCTTATCTCATCTTCGGGCAATTTATAACCCGCAAACATCGTATCGATTTTCTTTAACGCTTTCGTTTGTTCGGCGCAAGCATATGCGCGCGAACTATCGTTAATTTTATTTCCTATCGATTCGATTTCCGGCGACTTCTTTTGATAGTCTTTTTGCAGCGCGCTTTTACCGTCGCTAATTTTTTGTTTTAACCCGTTCGCCCTTGAACGGTACGCTTCGACATTATAACTTTCCAGCGTTTTAAAAACCTCATCGAATCCAAGACTTTTTTCGCGGTCGTCATATATTTTTTTTACATTGATAAAAGACGTTTCTAAATCTTCTTTCTTCTTCGACAACTCTTTACGAAACTTTATTATGGCTTCCTTCCGCTCGTTTTCGACGCGTTGTTCTTCAATCCGCCGTTGTATTTCAATTTGCCGTTGTTCTTCAATCCGCCGTTGTATTTCAATTTGCCGTCGTTCTTCAATCCGCCGTTGTTCTTCACGTTCATGATTGCGAATGCCGTTTTTAATCGCCGCGCTTTCCGATTCCGACAAAATTCCGTAGTGATCTCGGATTGAAAAGACTTTTTTTCCGTCTACATATCCGTTGATTGTTCCCACCCGTTTTTCTATCCGAACATTTGGGTTATAGGATCGCGCTTCGCTTACTACATATTTATCGATCGAACTCATACGTTACTCCTTTTTTTTTAAAATCTTATCGTATAGTTTTTGATATTTTCCAAACAGCGAATCCAAGTCTGCCGCTTGATCCGACGCCGGATTTGGCGGTTGTTTTTTTGAAAAAAACGCCTTTATTTTTGCGTCGTCTTCAAATTTGACGCATATAGCGCGAACGTCGTCTTTTTCGATTATTTCTTTTATATACTGCGAAACGTTAACCTCTTTCGAACCGAATATAAACGTCGGATTGTCAAATAAGCCATAGTATTTGTCTATTCCCGATTCGCTCTCCGATATCAACTCGATTAATTCGTTTATATGACTTTCATTTTCCAAACCAAACGACGAAAAAATTTCCGCTTTGTAAATACTTTTTGTCAGCCAAGCCCTTCCCTCGATTTTCCGGAATGAGTCTGCATCCGCTTGACCAAAGCGCGCGGCGCAAAAATCTCCGACGATTTTTTTTATTTCCGCCGAACAGTTAAGTTTGGTGAAAACCAAGCCGCCCGCTTCTACTCTATCCGGAGAAAACACATCGATATACTCTTTTAGAATAGTCGCAAAATAATTATATTCCGTAGCGTATTTAGAAGACGCCTTCAATCCTAATACGTTATAGATGCAATCGCATTGAATTTCGCACGAAACCCTTTTAAACGGAGAATAACTATCCCTCTTTACTACCGCTCCGCCCTGCATAACCTTATATTTCTCTAAAAAAGAGATCATATTTTCCATATTTTCAAACGGCGTCGGCTTTTTCATATTTTCTATAAAATCGCTCGTCGAACCGAGTCGAATTGGCAAATAATCTTTAGAGCCGTCAAACCATACAATCTCATTTTTACTTTTTGCTAACGCCGGCGTCATATTTTCAAATAACGCGGCTTCATCTTTATGCCCTAAAAAACTTAATATTTCGTCTTTATGCTCCTTAAAAAAATTTCTAAACGATTCGTCGCCGCAATACTTTTCCGTAAAGTCATTCGCGTTTTCAAACTTCGGCGTCAACGGGTGAACGGGCGCTAAATCGTCAGACCAATAAAACCCTTTCCGCATCCGTTCATTATTGCTCTTGACGAATATTACGGCATGAAACAAACGATGGAATTTCCGCTGTGGATTTAAACCGGTATCCGACAAGATCTTTGTAAAATCTTGCGTTGCATATTTTCCCGTCTTACTTAAAAGCCAAATAAATTCGTCTTTCAGCGCGTTCGCGGCGTTTTTGTCGTTAAAAACCACATCCGTATTCCACGTCAAAAAAATTTCTTCCAGAGCCGTTTTCAGAGAAGGAAAACCGGCTGCGTCCGAAAAAATCCGTCCCGCTAAATCAAACTGCGAGTATTGACGGGAAGGGCTGAGCGTATCGGCGGCGCCGCTTCTACTTTTCGTATCCGCCGCGCTAATCCCGCTATTATTTTCACTTTTCACATTCGCGGCGCTAATCCCGTTATTATATTTCGACGCGGTACTCTTTGCGTCGGTCGACGCTTTACTCTTTTCGCTATCGGGCAACGTATCGGTTTCACGGACTCGCTTTGTATTCGCGTCCGTTTCCAATGGCGGCTTCGCCCCGTTTTGCCGCTCGTCGCTTATCCCCGCGGAAGACGAATCCTCTAAATGCCATTTGCTTCGTAATTCCTCTTCTTTGTAGTCGCAATATGTTATTCCCGATAAATCCGTATCTTCATAACGCTCGATTTTAACGGGATCAAATTGCCCATCGTGGCAACTTCTCATATAACCGCCGCACGCTTTTGGACAAAAAATTTTATCCCCGTCCTTAATAGAAACGCCTTCCGGAATACGAACCGACATTCTTTTTTTGCACATTGCCAAACAAGTCATAGCGCTCTCCCGCTCTATTGTATCTTAATTGTATTTTAAACCGTGTAATTACGTGCGGTTTAGGCCGCATAAAGCAAATCTTTTTGCGTGTAATCATTACGCGCCAACCGTACCGCCGCACGGACGTATAAAATTTTCCTCTCGTACTTTTTTGGAGAGTTCTAAAAATTCGTAAAAAATAAAACGACCGTTAACGCTTTTTATCACGAAAATTTAGAACCGTCCTTTTTTTAAAACGGCAAATGTTTTTAATGCGACAAAGCGTCGCAAAACTTTTTGAAACGCTCCGCATCCTTATAGTCAACGCGCTTTCCGGATTCATTCAACCAAGAAGAAAAATCATTCGCCGCTCTCGCCTTTGCGCCGTTTGTTTTAGTTAAGTCCGCCAAGTTGCCCCCCTTTAATTGCAGCGCCTCGAAAGCGCGCGCCGCGCACTTTGCGATAAAAATATACATTATCGCGTCGGTCGTCCGCGTTATTTTTGAATATGCCGCCTCTCCGTATACCTTTGATATCAGATCCGTGCCGTTCATGTCCGCCGCTTTTTTCACGCACTTCACACACAAACTCAAAGAGGCTTCGTTTTCTCCGCAATCCGCAAGTTTTTGGGCAAATTTTAAGGCTTTTTTTATTCCGTCTTCAAATACCTCCGCCATCTTTCACGCTCCATTTTATATCTTTCGCGGAGTTTATATCGCCCGAACAATCGCATTGCAGAACCTTTCCGGCGAGATCTCTCTTACTTTTTCCGTCCGTTCCGCGGACATATGCGGACAAAAAGTCCGACAAACTTCCCGAAAACAGTTGTCCGGTGCTTTTGATGATACCTCTCGCGCCGAGCGCTCTCACCTTGCAATCTTGACAATATTTGCCGATCGCATTTTTTACCTTGTCCGGGCAGATAATATCTTTTATCTCCATAACTTCTATTGCGGATTTAATTACGTCGGCTATTTTTGCCTTTGCGATTTCGCCAACCGAATCCTTTCCGATATAATTGTAATAAACTATCGAATCCGCGATACGTCCGTACAGTTCCGGTTTTTTTAACTTACAATGAAAATATTCTTTGACATTATAGCGCAAATGCTCCCGAACCGAAGCGTAGATCTCCTCCGCGGTTTTTTCATCTTCCATTTCGATAACGCGCGCCATATTCATTTCGCCGTCCGGTCTTTTGTCTCCGTTCATTAACTCGTCGACTTCGGACTGCGGCATTCCGCCCAAAGAAAACACTCCCGCGTTAGATGTAATCACTATAATGCAATCCGTGAATCTAACCGTCTCCCCCTTCCCGTCGGTCAAGCGTCCGTCTCCCAAAATTTGCAAGAATTTATCCAATATCGAGTTGTGCGCTTTTTCTATTTCGTCAAAAAGAATTAAAGAGAACGGCTCTTTTTTAATCGCGTTCGTCAACTTTCCGCCCTCCTCGTACCCCACGTATCCGGGAGGCGCGCCGAACAACTTTTGATCGGATTCCGCTTGCCCGTACTCCGACATATCGAATCTCACTATTCTGTCCTCACTGCCAAAAATAGCCTCCGCTATTTGCTTGCACAATTCGGTCTTTCCCGTACCCGTCGGACCCGCTAAAAACAAGACGACGCGCGGAGCATTCGGGTTTTCCGCCCTGTCCAAGCCCTCCGCCGCGCGCGTCAAGATCTCTTGCGCCGCGTCCAACGCGTATTCTTGTCCTTTGATTTTTTCGCTTACGGTTTGCTTTATATTTAGCATATCGCTAATCCTTGCCTCGTCGTCCCAAGGATTAGTCGTATCGCCCGCCCTAAAAGAAGAAATCGAAAATCCCAATTTTTCGGGATTGTCAATCGGATTGGCTGCGACAAAAGAACGGTATTTGCGGAGCGTCGTCATCCCGAAATCGTTAGTATACGCTAAAAATTTCTTTTCTACGCGGTTTTTCTTTTCCCCTTTATTTTCGCTGTCTTTTTTGATTTCCTCATAACGCGCCATAAATCGTTCGTTAAATACATTTTGTTCGAGCATTTCATGAAAATAATCTATTTTATTTTCCTCCGAAGGACGGGCTACCGTTATTATCTTTATAAACGGATTCGCATTTTCATCGATAAACCACGTCGGCAAATCCCGCGCTCGATTTGCCAAAACTATCAATTTGTGTTTTTGCCCTTTCGGTCTGGTATCGCCGTTTCCGGTATTCAAACTCTGCGCAATGCTTAAAAGTTGTCTGAATATCATAAGTTCCTCTCCGCTTAAACCGCCCGAGTTTCCGTCGCGCGAAAGAAGTCTCGACGTCATTTTTATGACAAACAAATAACCGTTAGGCTCGCCGCCGTCCGCCGAAACCGCGCCAAAAAGCGCCGAAAAAAAATCTTTAAATTTATCAAGCGCTTCGAACGGAGCCAATCGTTCCGTACCCTCGGTTACCGCATAATGAATTCTCGAAAAGTCCAACGACGGACCGGACGACTTATGGTCGATTAACAATTTGTCCATATCCTCGTCGTGCGTTATGTCCCAAAAATGCTGAGACAACAACGATGAATAATTAATTATCTTATCCTTTTGCGTATAATTGTCGTCGAATATTTTAAAACGCTTGTCCTCCGACTCGACCGGATCATAGATTATGACCCGCCTTTTCTTATCGAAATCGATATTGCCGCTGTACGCTTTATCGAAATACTCGTAAAGTTTGCAATACTCCGTTTTCCCGTCCTTGTATTCATATGGTTGCTCGTCGTCGACGAACCCTTCTAAAACGAACGAATTATAGATTGAAAAAAATGTATCCAAATCCTTTTGCCACTTCATCTTTTTGCTTTCATTCATTAATTATTTACCTCCGTATTTTCATTAATTTAACCCGCCGCGATAGTATAAAAAGGAGTAACCGTGATAAAAAAATTGCCCAAACGTTAATCTGCGTCAACCTTTTAAATCTAAAAAGCAATATTTTATACGCTTTGTTTTGCTATCGCGGCGGGATAATTTTTTATTTTGTTTTTTATACTTTCAGTCAAGAATACTTTCGATGCCCGGGGCTTTTCCGCTTCCGCCGTTAACCGCCGTTTCACTTTATCCAAATTTGAGCGGACGCGAGATTCCGACCTTTCGTTTCCGTTTTATTCCTCCGCGTCCGTTATTAATCCGGTGCAAAAACCGTTTTTTACGCTTGTCGTTGGCATTTGTTTCGTATAAGAGCAATGCGCGTTGACGATCTCTGAAAATATATCTCCCAACTCCTTGTCGGTAAGTTTTCCGCCGTCGTAATGACATCTGACTTCGCCGTTCGTTGAAGAAAAAACGTATCCCGCTAAATACCTTTTCAGGTCGCAAACGGAGGTAAATCTTAAATTGTTTTTTACGAAAAAATTTTCCCGTTCGTTATCGCATAAAAAATCTTCCTCTATCGTCAATAGTTTTTCGATAATTCTGCGCGGCGCCAAAAAATAATCGTAACGCGCTATGGGCAACTCGTCAAGCGTCAAGCCGCTTGTTACGTCCGCAAAAAAGCGGTCGCATCCTATCTCAACGACGTTTAGCCTATGCGGAGAGGAACATTCGTCTTTTAATTGCGCTTTTACGCAAGCGCATTGAATTCCGAATCGTCCGCATAAAATCTTAAATAACCTTGATATCCCCGCGGAAACGCCTTTTTTATTAATTACAACTCCGTACGGAGTAAAAGCCGCGCCGCGTCCGTCAATAAAATCCGTCCACACATTATCCGACGGGTTCGTTCGGATTAAAGACAAATATTCGTTGAACGCTTCGCCGTCATAATCGACGGATGCCGTCAAATAATCGAAAATCGCTTTTATAACCGAATAACCGGAAACGTCGGAAGTCAATTGCTTTTCTATTTCGTTTACGGCATTATCGAGGCTTTCATTATATCTGCCGCGGTCAACGTTTGAATATTGAAAATGATACAAAACAAGCCTTCCTTTCAACCGGCGTTGACAAATCGGAGCCGGATAATTAATTATTTCCGGATGATCGAGAGTAACCGCCTCCCATACTTTTTCCGCCGAATCATTCCCTATGCCGCTTACGCCGCACTCTCTTTCAGAACGCAAAAGAGCCGAATATACGGCTTGATATGCGCTCCGCTCTTCCGACGCTTGAAGTTTATTATAATAATATTTATCCAACATCTCCCCGCCGTCCTTTTATAATCTAACCGATGCAAACCTTTAATATCTCATTTGGTGTTCAACTCCGCTCTTTCACCTTTTAGATCCTTTTCATTGCTTAAATCATATTGCGTTTGCGCAACGTTTTCCGCGAAAAAAATTTCGTGGATTTCATCTAAAGAAAGATTTAATGTTTTTATTATCAAACTTACTTCTTTTATGGTAAAAGATTCCACGTCTTTATTCAGCTTTCTGTAAAAAGTGCTTTTATCAATGTTGATTGACTCGGCAAGCTGTCCGACCGTTAAACCTCGTTCGATAATATTTCCTTTCAGTTTGTTTTTCTTCACCATAAATACACATCCTTTTTTTGTTGCTTATTTACTGTTGCTTTTATGCAATGAAATAATAACACAAATATATTGGCTTGTCAAGAAAAAAATTGCATTTTCCGAAACTTTTTTCGCTTTTTTTTTATTTTAGTTGCATTATTGCAAAAATAATGTTATAATATAACAAAAATTATAAACTACTAAGAGGTTTTTTATGGCAATAGGCGAAAGAATAAGAAAGCGTCGAAGCGAATTAGGTATGTCTGCAACCCAGCTAGCCTATAAACTCAACAAAGACCGGGTTACCGTATACAGATATGAAAAAGGAGAAATAGAAAACTTGCCCATAGCCGTTTTGGAACCGTTGTCAAGCGCTTTAAGAACAACGCCCGCTTATCTTATGGGTTGGACGGACGACCCCTCGCCCAATAAAATTTATTCAAGCGAAGTTAAAAGCGACGAATTCCCGCACGAAGCGCGTATGATTGCCCGCAAATATGAAAAACTCAACGACAAACAAAAAGCCGCTTTAAAAAATCTTTTTGACACATGGGACGAAGAATAAATGAATCTCCGCGATTCTCCCGTTCTCATTAATCGTGATAGTCCTCGTAATACCTTTTATATTTCGTTACGGTCGCCGCATCCGTAAAATCGCTCATATCCGATTTCCGTTCCGTTCCGCCTTTCGTTATCGTAACATACATTGTAAAGTTCACGCTTGTCCATACCGTCTATGTTTTCAGCCGCTTTTCCCCATTCCTTTTGGGAAGGCAAATCCGTTTGCGGCAATTTTGCTTCTATATATTTAACCGTTAATGTTTTTTCTAAAAAATCTTTTGCTTTGTCTTTTTCAACGATTATTCTGCCGGAAGCGTCCGTAAGATTTAATTCTTTCCGTATGCGTTCCGCTTCTTCACTTTCATTATCCGTTGGCGATACGGATAATAGTTTCTTATTTATATCGTAATTCATAGCCTGACAAATTAGGTCATTGATATACTTGTCCCCAAAGCTATATCCGATAGATATAATAATTTCAGATGCAAGGGCATATTTTCTAAATTCATAGAGATAAAACAAATAAGGATCAATGGCTTGGAACTTTACGTCCGTTCCGAATATAATGTCCGGAATTATTTTTGATTGAGCGGATTTTCTAAGTTGACCGTCGTTTCTTTCCCAATCAATTGAACCATGCAATTTATAAAGATAAATTGCCGTTTTTTCATCGTCTTCGCTTTGGGTAAAGCGATCGCCGTCCCAAGGTCGGTCTTCAATAAAGCCCGTTTCAATTTTACACTTTACGTTATTTTCCAGACATAAATCATAATTTAAAGAAAAAATTCTAATTGCAAAATTTAATTCCTTTTGGAATCGCTCAAAGTTGTTATAGTATTTTGCTTTGGTATATGACGGAAGGGTAACCCATTTCGGCAATTCTTCTTCGATGATTTTAATCAATTTATTGACGCTTTCAAAATTAGTTCCGGCATATTCACGCAAATCATCCGTATATCCTTTTATAAACGGATATATACGCGCTCTCTTATAGTCGGAAAGCATATGCAAAGTGACTAAAAGAGATTCAACGTTAAAACACGTTTCTTGGTCGGAAAGTTTATTTCCGTATTCCATTGTGCAGCGAATATATTTATATAAAGAATAAAGCTTGTCGTTATAATCATAATCTTTATCTTTTTTAAGTAATGCTTCTAATTTTTCAACCATTACTTTGGAAACGGGCACGGCGGCGTCGCAACTGCAACCCGCTCCCAATAGAAATATTACCGATTTTTCGCCTACGCTCATTTGCGTTTCCTCCTAAATAAACCGGGCTTTATCCATCGCGGCATCTCCAATCGTCATATTCGATCCATATTTACGACAACCTAAACTTTTGTCGTGCGCTTTTTCTTTTTTCCGAAATACCGTATTCTCAAAATCTCAAAAAAATTTTAAAGTAATCATTTAATTTATTCCTATTATATCTTTTTATATTATGATTACAAACTAACCCATTTTATATTTTAAAAAATTTTCATTATATATTAACATTTCCGCCGTTATTATAATTCATTTCAGAAAAATTTGCAACTCTTTTACTCAAATTTTTTTAAATTTTTTATATTTTTAGACAATCTTGCGTTTGGTTTTATCTTAATATGAAAATTTAACATCCATTAAATCACTCAACCTCCGGAAAAATAAGGCGCACCGCGCACAGCCCCTATCCGACGATTAAACTCTCCGGCTCCCTTTCCCCGCCCCGTTTATAAGATTAAACTCTCCGGCTCAATTTCCTCCGACACGCCGCATTCCTCTTTATAATAATTTTCGTTCAAAATTCTGATTCCGAATTCGCCGTCCAAGACGGA
>JAISNN010000002.1 GCA_031276195.1 Clostridiales bacterium | reverse complement strand
GCAGATAAACGCGGTCACAAAAGCGGATATTTGCGAGGCGGCGAAATATATTTTTGATTTTGACAGAATGGCGGCGGCTTACGTGGGAAGAAAAACAGACGAACCGATAAAATTTCTCGCTTGACGGAAATAAAAAACACGGAATTTCGACCCGAAAAATATTGAATTTTAAGCCGAAAAAGGCGTGATTTTAACGCGAAAAACACGGGATTTCGACCTAAAAAAACGCTGAATTTTGACTTAAAAAACAGGGAATTTCAAGCACGAAAACTTCACTAACTACCTTCATTGACCGCTAAAAAACTACCGACCGCTAAACAATCACCGACCGCTAAAAATAAAAGGAGGTAACCGAAAATGCAAAACGACAAAATCGGCGCGGAGGTTATTAATAACGACAAATTGGAAACAATTTTTCATTATCAAAACCTTTTCGACAGTTTCGTAAAGAAAGAGAGAAATCTGAATTTTTCCAAAGAAGAATGGATTCAAAAGGAGATTTTGGCGACGCTTTCCGAACTTTCCGAACTTTTGACCGAGGTGAATTTCAAATGGTGGAAAAACCCGAAACCCCTAAACGAGGACAATATAAAGGACGAGTTGGTCGATATATTACACTTTTTCGTCGGAATGTGTCTGAACGCGGGAATGTCCGCGGACGAACTTTTTAGACGCTATCTCGACAAAAACAAGGAAAACTTCAATAGGCAGAACGGGCTTTCCGAAAAAAAAGGATACGAAATTGAAAAATAAAATCAAAGCAATCAATTTAAAAAACGATGTTTCACGCAAAAAACTGATACAAAGTTAAAGAAATCAATCGGATATAAAACTAAAAAACGGCGTTTTCCGAAAAAAAGATACGAAATTGAAAAATAAAATCAATCGGATTAATTAAAAAACGATACGGAGTTAAAAAATAAAATCAAAAAGGAAAATTAAAAAATAATAAAATTAATTAAAAAAAATTTTTATACAAAACGCCTCTTTATAAAGGGTCGTTTAAGGTGATTTATATGGAAAATTCTTTAAAAAATAGAAAAAGCGGCGCGTCCGCGGGATTGATTTCGGCGTTTTTTTTCGCCTTGGTCATTCTGGTTTTTACCGTCGGGATTTTGCCGTCCTCTTTCGACATAGTTAAGGACACGATTTTGGGGATATTCGGGCTTGCCGTATACGCCTATTGTTTCTTTGTCCTTCTCGCCGCGCCCGCTCTGCTTTTCGGCAAAAAAATCGCCGTCAAAAAGATTACTCTCGTCAAATTCGCGCTTTTTTTCGCCGTGTTTTTGATGCTTTTGCATTCTTGGACGGCGGGCGGCTTTGCAGGCGGCGGCTTTTTTGAATACTGCGCGTCCTCTTTTGAAAGCGCGGACACCGCGGGCGGTTTGATATTCGCCGTTTTGACGTACCATATTCTCGCCGCTCTCGGACTGCCGTCCGCTATGGCTCTCTACGGCATAATTTTATTCGGAATTCTGCTCATCATATTCATTCCGTACCTAAAAAACGGAAGCGGAAAACCCGCCGCCCGACAACGCGCGGTATTCCCGACTCTGACCGAGATCAAAAACGGAAAGGTCAATCCGAAACCCGTCGTACTCCCGATAGCGGAAATTCCATTGAAAACACCCGTACCCGTTCAAAGGCTGCCGAAAGTTACGAACGCGGACGGCTTTAAGATTTCATATCCGAATAAGCCCGTAGACGAAGCCGAACGCCGCAAAAAAGCCGCCGAAAAACTCTTTGAAAACGCGGATAAAAAAATCGCCGTAGACCTCTCGTCCGCGGACGGCGCGGACGTGATAACCGTCAAAAAAACCGAACGCGAACCCGTTCCCGAAATCGATCTCGACAACTACACGAACAACGGACGGCGTAAAATCTTGGAGGAAAACAGCCGTAATATCAAAAACGCGGACGGACGCTTTTCACCCGGACGGAGCGTCGGCGAAGTCTTGTACGCGAAAAACGGCGCGGACGTTTATTCGGAAAAGGAAGGAGCGCGGACGGAGCGCGGCGAAAACGGCGTAAAGTATGCGGAAAAAAGAGAGATCTATACCGCGGAAAACGAAGGCGGGGCTTTCGGCGAAAACGGCGTGAAATACACGGAAAAAAGAGAGATCTATACCGCGGAAAACGAGGGCGGGGCTTTCGGTGAAAACGGCGTAAAGTACGCGGAAAAAAGAGAGGACTATACCGCGGAAAACGGCGTAGAAAAAGAGCGTTACGGCGGGGACGGGGAGGAAAAACCCGACGGAACGGAAGACGCCGCGCCGCCGTACGCCGCGCCGCCGAGTTATTTGGGCGCGAATATTTCGGACATCAGAAAACACTTAAAAGAGGAAGCCGAAAGAGAAAAAGCCGAGAGAGAGGCGGAGGACAAAAAACGCCGCGAGGAAGAGGCGAAAAATGCCGACGCCGCAGGCTTCCGTCCGAAAAAAGAACGCCGGTTCGGCTTTTTTGACGACGGAGAGCAGGACTTTACGAACGCGAGAAAGCCGAAACGCGGCGATGAAAAAAACGAGAGCGATCCGGACGTTCGCAAAAGAAACGAAAACGGCGCGGACGGATTCGGCAGAAACGAGGAAAGCCGAACCGAAAGAAACGGCGCGGACGGATTCGGCAGAAATACGGGCGTAAGCCAAAATAAAGGAGATCAAGCCGGAACAGACGGAAAAAGAAACGACGACGACGCCTTCGGCGAAATCGAAAGAGAGATAAACGAGAGAAACAAAAAACTCTTAGAACAACGGCAAAACGAGATGAGGAACGCGCTGAACGCGCTGAACGATCCGAAACGCCGCGCCGGCGGCGGCGTACCGTCCGCAGGCGCGGATATGTCCGTCAAGCCCGAAAGCGAAGATCCGCGGGAAAAACTGACGGAAGAACCCGTCGGACCGCAGAATCCGAAACCGCCCGGTCCGATCGCTCTCCCCGCGAAACCTATCGTGATAAAGCCGTGGGAAAAGAGCGAAAAGGAAAAACAACTCAATTTGTTTGAGGAAAGCACGGCGGTGACGCCCCGTAAACGCGCGCGCTATATCCCTCCGCATATCGATCTCTTGCTCGACTATCCGGACGACGGTTCGGAGGACGCGGCGGAATTAGAGGAAAATATGAGGAAATTAGAGAAATTTTTCTCCGATTTCAAGATCAACGCGACCGCTCTCGACGCGCTTGTGGGACCGACGTTCACGCGCTATGAGATGCAGATGCCTCCCGGCAAACCCGTTTCGACGGTTTTGAGGTTAGATAACGATATCGCTATGCGTTTAGCGTCCAAAAAGGTGAGAATCGAGGCTCCGATCGCGGGCAAAGACGCTTTCGGAATCGAGGTTCCCAACAAAAAGCGTTCGATTGTGGGAATGCGCGAGTTGGTCAACGACGGCGGATTCTACGAGGGCGGCAAAAAGGGCTTGCTCTTCACCGTGGGGAAGGATATCGCGGGGGTGAATTATTACGGCGATATCACGGAGATGCCGCATCTATTGATCGCGGGTTCGACGGGTTCGGGAAAGAGTTGCTGTTTGAACGCGCTTATAATCAGTCTTTTGTATAAGTATACGCCCGATGAATTGAAAATGATTTTGATCGACCCGAAACAAGTCGAACTTTCGATGTATAAGGGAATTCCGCACCTTCTTTTGCCCGAACCGATCGTGGAGGACGACAAGGTTATCAACGCTCTCGACTGGGTGGTCAAAGAGATGACGAGAAGGTATAGCGTTATGAAGGACAGCGGCGTAAACAACATTATCGAATTCAATAAAAAAGCGGACGAGAACGAGCGTTTTTACCGCATCGCGGTAATCGTGGACGAAGTCGCCGAACTGATGATCAGGCTCAAAAGAGAATTTGAGGACAGAATAAAGAGTATCACGCAACTTGCGCGCGCGGCGGGAATTCACGTCATTTTGGCGACGCAAAGACCGTCCGTGGACGTTATAACGGGCGTTATAAAGTCGAATTTGCCGTCGAGAATAGCGTTTGCCGTCAAAAGCAACCACGACTCTCAGACGATTTTGGGATTTGCCGGCGCGGAAAAACTTTTGGGAATGGGCGATATGCTCTTTCAGCTTCAAAGTATGCCCGAACCCGTCAGACTTCAAGGCGTATATATCAGCAATGCCGAGATAAATACCATCGTGGGCTATATAAAGGATAACAACGATTCGTATTTCGACGAGGCGATCGACGCCGAGATCAATTCCGTGAAAGAGACGGCGGCGGAGAGCGGCGCGGGCGGAAACAAGAACGACGGCGAACCCGTTATCGATCCTTTGTTTGAAAAGGCGGGGCTGCTCTTTATCGAGAACGGCAAAGCGTCAATTTCGGTCTTGCAGCGCAGGTTTTCGATCGGATACGCGAGGGCGGCGAGGATCGTCGATATGATGGAGCAATTAGGAGTCGTCGGGAAGGGCGACGGCGCGAAGGTGAGAAACATTTTGATGACGGAAGAGGAATTTTACGAAACCTACGGCGATATGTTCGGCGGCGACGACGAGGAACAATAAAAAAGGTTGAATAAAAAACGGCGTTGAATTGTAACCGATTAAACGAAAAATAACGGCGAATGAATCGATTGAATAAAAAACGGCATAAAAAACGCCGAATAAAAAGCGGTTCGGAAAAAGCGGCGTTAAATTGCAACCGATTAATAAACGAAAAATAACGGCGAATAAAAAAATTCAACAAAAAACGGCGTTAAATTGCAACCGATTAAACAAAAAAATAACGCTGAGTTAAAAAAAGACGGATAAAATATATGTTGAGAGATTTAAAAATAGGCTTCATATCACTCGGGTGCGACAAAAACCGCGTGGATACCGAATATATGATGGCGGAGTTGAAAAAAGACGGATATTCGATTACGAACGACAAGGATTCGGCGGACATAATCGTCGTCAATACCTGCGGCTTTATAAATTCCGCAAAGACGGAGGCGATCGACACGATTTTCGAAACCGCCGAATTGAAAAAAAACCGCTTGAAAAAACTCGTCGTAACGGGCTGTTTCGCCGAACGCTACGGCAAGGATTTGTTCAAAAAAATTCCCGAAATAGACGCGGTTTTGGGCGTGGGCGCGTATGATAAAATCAAGGAAACGATAGACGAAATCATACGGGAAAACGACAGAGTTTTGAGCCTTGAAAAAAACACGTACGATTTTAAAGAACGCGTGGTTTCCACACCCTCGCATTACGCGTATTTGAGAATCGCGGACGGCTGCGATAACCGCTGCGCCTATTGCGCGATACCGTTTATCCGCGGCGCGTACAGGTCGAGAACTTTCGAGTCCGTCGAAGAGGAATTGAAAGGGTTGAAAGAAAACGGGAGCATTAAGGAATTGATTTTGGTCGCGCAGGACGTAACGCGCTACGGAATCGATTTGTATAAGGAATACAGCCTTTTGAAATTGCTGGACCTCATAGAAAAATATGAATTTCCGTGGGTTCGTTTGCTGTATTGCTATCCCGAACTCGTTACCGACGCTTTGATAAAGGCGGTCAGCGGGAGGAAAAATCTTTGTAAATATTTGGATATTCCTTTGCAGCATATAAGCGGCGGCGTTTTAAAGAGTATGAACCGCAAAAACGACGGCGGATACGCGCGGAGATTGATCGAAAAAATACGCGGAACCGACGGCGAAATCGCGATCCGTTCGACCTTTATCACGGGCTACCCGACGGAAAGCGAGGAGGATTTTCTTGAACTTTGCGGGTTTATCGAGGACTATAAAATTGAAAACGCGGGCTTTTTCGCCTTTTCAAAGGAGGAGGGAACGGCGGCGGCAAGACTTAAAGATTTGCATCACAAGACCAAGCAAAAACGTCTGAATATACTGCGCGCGCTCCAAGCGGCGGTTATCGAAGAGAAAAATAAGGGGCGAAAGGGCAAGATCGACACGGTTTTATACGAGGGGATCGACGCCGAAAAGGGCTTGCTTTTCGGACGGAATCAGTTCAACGCGCCCGAGATCGACTCGCTCGTCTATCTCGACTCGAAAATTCCTCTCGATATCGGACGGTTCTATACCGTCGAAATCACGGGAACGGAAGGGGTTTTCGATTTAAAAGGAAGGGTTATTTCTTAGAATTTATATAACGCGTTTCGATTATGTTCCAAGCGGAATTTTATATCGGAAAGACCGTAAAAACGGCGGTACGGTACCGCGAAAAACCGTTATAAAATTCCCCTCCGCGCGGAAGGGGGTTTTTGGGGCGGTGAGGCGGCGGATAAAAAAGATAAGGTTAAACGCAAAGTAAGCGATACCGAGAAAATTTATTAAAAGTTTTTGGCATAGGGCGCGTATAAAAAAAGATAAGGTTAAACGCAACGTAAGCGATATCAAGAAAATTTATTAAAACTTTTTTTAAAAAGTTTTCTCCCGCAAAAAAAAACAAAATAAAACTAAAAATAACCAAAACTAAAAAAATCATACGGTAAAAAAGGAGTGAGATTTAAAATGAAAATTACGGCAAACAAAATCACGATGGCGCGAATCGCGCTTGTACCCTTTATCATATTGTTTATTTTTTTGACGACGGAGAAATTTTTTTACGCGCCCTACATAGCGTTTCTCATATACCTTCTCGCGGTATGCACCGACGCGCTGGACGGAAATTTCGCCAGAAAGACGAACACCGTTTCCAATTTCGGAAAGTTTTTAGACCCGATTTCCGACAAGATTTTTGTCAACGGCGTTTTGATCGCCTTGATTTTTTGCGGAGTTTTCGCGGGCGAAGTCTACGGCGCGGGCGGCGCGCTGACCTGTGTCAACGCCGCCTGCATAATCGTTATGCTGACGCGTGAATTCGCGATTTCCGCGATCCGCCAGCTTGCCGCCGAAAAGAACGTCATCATCGCCGCCGACGTCTACGGCAAGATCAAAGCGGTTTTGACCTTTATTTCTTTCGGATCGTTCATTTTGGCGCTCGCCAAGGACGGCGGCGAGCCGCTGAACGTCATTTCCGAATTGTTTATGTTTTTCGGGCTGGTGGTTTTTTACGCCGCGACGGCGTTTTCGGTTTTGTCGGGAATAAACTATTACCTAAAAAATAAGAGCAGTTTAAAGTTTTAATAATGACGCCGCTTCGTTTAAAAAGCCTCAACCGGCAGAAAATACAAAGAATATACGAGAGCGATAAAAAATATAGCGATAAAAAATATACGGAAAAGCGATGCTAACTTGCGGATAACTAATCTAAATATAGAAAATACGAGAGAACGGTAAAAGGTAAAAGGTTATATACAAAAAAATCTATCGTTTGCTTGCGCAGCCGCGCGGAAATATGGTAGAATGGTAGGGTGCGGAAATTGTTTTTTTAAAAAAACGGGATAATAGATTAAGAAAATGCGTAACGATATTGTTTTGAGAATTTTTGATTTGTGCCGTGAGAAGGGCGTTATGATATCCGTATGCGAGAGTTTGACGGGCGGGTTGGTCGCCGATACGCTGATCGGATATGCGGGAGCGTCGGAATTTTTTTACGAGGGCATAGTCGCGTATTCAAACGAGGCGAAAATACGCCGCCTTTTTGTGAACGCGGAAACTTTGGAAAAATTCGGCGCGGTGAGCCGTGAAACCGCCGCGGAGATGGCGAAAGGTCTTTATGAACACGGCGCGGAGTTAAGCGAAGCCGAGAGGGGCGGAGCGGATATAGAAAACGAAACGGATATCAAAACGAAAGCGGATATCGGAACGGATACGGAAAATAAAATAAACTTGAAAACGGACAAAAAAAAAGGTTGCAATGTCAAAAGAGTAGCCGCGGCGGTTTCCACAACGGGTATCGCGGGACCGGGAGGGGGAAGCGTCAAAAAACCCGTCGGGTTGACTTATATCGGGCTTTGCGCGGACGGAAAAACTCAAACGCGTGAATTTATTTTTGAGGGAAGCAGAGAGGAAATTAGAATTTTAGCGGCGGATAAGGCTCTTGAATTTCTCGAATACGGATTGAAAAATTGCTTGTAAAAAAAATAGCGGGTAGCGGTCGGCGCGTTATAGAAAATAAAGTAAATTCTAAAAGCGTAAAAAAACTTGTAAAAACAAATTCAAATAAAATACAATCAAATTCAAAAAAACAAATTCAAAACGATAAAAAAACCAATTCAAAAGCAAAATAAAAACAAGTTCAAAAAAATAAGAATATAAAAAGGAACGCATTATGGAGAAAAAAAACGAAAAAGAACACAAAATTTTGGCTCCCGTCGCCCCCGAGGACAAGGCGGAGGCTTTGGAAAACGCGATAAAAAGCATTGAAAAGCAGTTCGGAAAGGGTTCGATCATCAAAATGGGCGGCAAAAATACCGTCGCGATCGACGTCATTCCGACGGGTTGTATGACGCTCGACGCGGCTCTCGGCGTGGGCGGCGTTCCGCGCGGCAGAATCGTTGAAATTTACGGTCCCGAGTCGTCGGGAAAAACCACCGTTTCGCTCCACATCGTCGCCGAGGCGCAAAAAAACGGCGGCACGGCGGCGTTTATCGACGCGGAACACGCGCTCGACCCCATATACGCGGAAAAGTTGGGTGTAAACCTCGAAACTCTCTACGTCTCTCAGCCCGATAACGGCGAACAGGGGCTGGACATCGCGGAGGCTCTTGTCAGAAGCGGCGCGATTGACGTCGTAGTAGTCGATTCCGTCGCCGCATTGACCCCGAAAGCGGAAATCGACGGGGATATGGGCGCGTCGCATATGGGCTTGCAGGCGCGTTTGATGAGTCAGGCGTTGAGGAAATTGGCGGGCGCGGCGAACAAAACCAAGACGTGCGTCATCTTTATCAATCAGTTGAGAGAAAAAATCGGCGTTATGTACGGCAATCCCGAGACGACTCCGGGCGGAAAAGCGTTGAAATTCTATGCAAGTATGCGGCTCGACGTGCGCAGAATCGATTCGGTCAAGAACGGTTCGGAGGTCGTGGGCAACAGGACGAAAATCAAGGTCGTGAAAAATAAACTCGCGCCGCCCTTTAAGATCGCCGAATTTGACATTCTCTACGGGCAGGGCATTTCAAAGATGATGTGCTTGATCGACACCGCGATCGACACGGGCGTAATTTCTAAGAGCGGTTCTTTTTTCAGTTATAAAGAGGGCGACAGAGACGAAAGATTGGGGCAGGGCAAGGAGAAAGCCGTCGCGTATTTGAAAAGCAGGCCCGAACTTTTGAGCGAAATCGAAGCGAAAGTGCGCGCGTTGTATACGGTCAAGGGCGACGAAGGCGGCGACGAAAAAGCGGAAACGGAAACGGCGGACGCGGAGGAATAAAAAAGCGTTTTTGTATATTCGGATTCGTGAAAGCCGCGATAAAAAAACGGCGTTTTCGCATATCGAATTAAAAAAACGGAAACAAAAAACGGCATTTTCATATGTCAAATTTAAAAAAACACTCCCCGAAAAGCGGAAAAGTTAATATATAAATAAAAAACGGCATAAAAAAACGGTAAAATTAATACATACAAAATAAATAACGCCCAGAAAAGCGGAAAAGTTAATATATATAAATAAAAAACGGCATAAAAAAACGGGAAAATTAATACATACAAAATAAATAACGCCCCGAAAAACGGAAAAGTTAATATATATAAATAAAAAAACGCCGCAAAAAAGGCGCGTAAAGTAAAAAAATGATAAATATTAAAAACGTAAATTTTATAACATCCGCCGCGTCGCCCTCCGGCTTTGTTCGTGGCGGCGGACTTCAAATCGCCGTCGCGGGCAAGTCGAACGTCGGAAAGTCGTCGTTCATCAATATGCTGGTCAACAGAAACGGCGCGGCGCGTGTTTCGGGTACGCCCGGGAGAACCAGACTGATAAACTATTTTTCCGTAGACACTAACGCCGGCGGCTTCGTTTTGACCGACTTGCCGGGCTACGGCTTTGCGCGCGTGTCAAAAGAGGAAAAAGAGGGCTGGGGGCGGCTCGTCGAAAGTTATTTCGATACGACGGAAAACGCGGTGATTTTCGTTCTCGTGGATATCAGGCATTTGCCGTCCGCGGACGACGTGAAGTTGATCGAATACCTGTATTATAAGGCGGTGCCGTTCTATATCGTCGCCAACAAATCCGACAAGCAAAGCAGACAAGCGAATATGAAATCGAAACGCGAAATCGCCGCCGCTTTAAAGATCGGGATCGACGACATTATTTTGGTTTCCTGCTTGAATAAGGCGGGGAGAGAGGACGTTTTGAACAAGATAGAGGAATTGATAGCGGCGAACGGGGAAAGGGAACGGACGGATACCGCCGAATAGAGAATAAAACGGTTTTGGTTGAATGATTTTCGGGCATTGCGTTTGTCGGAAATTATCTACGGCAAACGGGGAAAAATACGGATTTACACATATAAAAAATGCGGAAAAAAGCGGAAAATACGGGCGTTTATTGAGAGAAAATGCGGATTTTATTGAGTAAAAAAAGCGGAAAACATAGGCGGCGAACGGGAGAGAATAAAATAAACATATGTTAAAAAATACGATAATTTAAGGAGAAAAAAAGTGTATGAAATGTATGTATTGCGGAGAAACGGAGAGTAAGGTTATCGATTCGAGAGTCGGGGACGACGGAATGACCATACGCAGGAGAAGAGAATGCGTAAAGTGCGGAAAGCGGTTCACAACCTATGAAAAAATCGAACCCGTCGCGGTCTACGTCATCAAAAAAAGCGGAAACAGACAGCCTTTCGACGTGCAAAAGGTGCGCTCGGGCATCATTAAAGCGTGCGAAAAGCGTCCCGTACCCATCGGAAAAATCGACAATCTCGTGGCGGAAATAGAAAAAACCGTCTATAATATGCCCGAAAACGAAATCCAAAGCACGAAAATCGGCGACCTCGTTATGCAAGGATTGAAAGAAATCGACGACGTGGCATACGTTCGGTTCGCGTCCGTATATAGACAATTCAAAGACATCAATACGCTTTTATCGGAAATCAAAGACATTTTGAGCGCGAAAAACGATATTTAAACGCGGAAAATCCGGCGGCTTCGTTGTGGTAAGGATTGAAAGAAATCGACGGCGCGGCATACGTTCGGTTCGCGTCCGTATATAAACAATTCAAAGACATCAATACGCTTTTATCGGAGATCAAAGACATTTTGAGCGCGAAAAACGACATTTAAACGCGGAAAATCCGGGAATTTTTCGGGGAATTTCAATGCGGGAATACGGAAAGATACGGGAATTTTCATAAAAAAAAACGTTTTTTGGTATAAGAATAAAAAATTTCAAGTATAAAAATCGAAATTTTCAATGCGAAAATGCGGAAAAATACGGGAATTTTGAGATGAAAACACATTAAAAAAAGAGAAAAAATAAATCAAAACGGAATACGGAATGAAGTAAAAAGAAAGCGGCGGTTCGATGGAAAAATTTATTTATAACGGGAATAATGCGGCGAGAATTTTAAAGGCGGCGGACGGCGTTTCCGGGCTTTCCTACGGTCGTTTGGCGGGCTTGCTCAGACGCGGCGAAATCAGGGTCAACGGCAAAAAAGTCTACGAAAACGTAACCGTCAAAAAGGGCGACGAAATCACGGTCTTTGCAAGCGCGCCGAAACTGCCGGTCGTGTATGAGGACGAAAATATCCTTGCCGTATACAAGCGAAAGGGGATTAAATCCGACGGGGACGACGGTTTTGAGGGAGAAGTTAAGCGCGGCGGTTATGAAAACGCGGCGTTGCGCCGTATGCTCGGTAATAATACGGATACGGAAGAGGGAGAGGTCAGGCGCGGCGGTTATGAAAATGCGGCGTTGTGCCACAGACTCGACACGAATACGGACGGAATCGTGATTTTCGCTAAAAACGCCGACGCCGAAATCGAGATTTTCCGCGCGTTCAAGGAGCATAAAATAGAAAAAAAATACCTCGCGTTAGTCTTCGGAGACTTTAAAGCGGACGGGCTGCAAACCGCTTATCTTCATAAGGACAAGGACGATGGGGTCGCCGTCGTTTGCGCCGGATATTCAAAAGGCGCGGAGAGAATCGAAACGCGTTTTTTGACACTCGAACGTTTTGAAAACCTAAATCTTTCGCTTCTCGATATAACCCTCGTAACGGGCAAAACGCACCAAATCAGAGCGCACCTAAAACATCTCGGCTGCTTTGTCTTGGGCGACGGGAAGTACGGCGCGGAAAAAATAAACAGACGCTTCGGCATCGCAAAACAACAACTCACGGCGTATGCGATAAAGTTTTCGTTCGCGGAGGACGGCAAACTAAAATATCTCAACGGAAAAAATATCGCGCTGGAAAATCCGCGTTCCTTTATCAAAATCCCGAAATGAGTTTTTATTTTGGGATTTTTTGTTTTATTTATTTATTTTTATTGCGCGGGAAAACTTTTTGAAAAAAATTTTCCCGCGCGCCCTATGCCGAAAACTTTTAGCGGGTGAAAAAGTCCGATTTTAATTTTTAATTTTAATTTTTTACGGTTCTAAATTTTTGTGATAAAAAGCGTTACCGGTCGCTTTATTTATCGCGAATTTTTAGAACGCCCTTATTTTTTTGCGGAGGGGAATTTTGACGTTATAAGAGTTTAATAAACGAGCGGATTTTTGAGATTGTTAAATTTTAATTTAGGCGACGGGCTTTCCGTGCGCGGACTTTTATGAAATTACTAAAAGTTTTTGAAAAAGGTTCGGAAAAAATCTTTTTTCAAAAAGTTTTTTCCGATATAAAAAAATAAAAAAAATCAATATAAAAAAATAAAAATTAAAAATCACTGTAAAAAAGGGCAAAAAAAGACCTCTCTATAAGGTGGGAATAAAAAGAGAGGTCTAAAAAAAAGGGAAGTGAGAGGGCAAGTTTGGTTTTTGCGGTTTTTTTATTTAATACCGCAAGCGAATATTTTTATACCGCGTCAAGTATATTGTTAGAAAATAACGCGATAAACTAAAATTGCAGATGAAAATTACACCGCGAACAATATATCCGAATAGGTCGGGAAAGGCCAATATTCGGACGCGACGACCGTTTCCAATTCGTCGGCGCAAGTTCTGACTTCTTGCATCGCGGGGAACACCGTTTCCGAATAGAATCCCGCTTTTTTCTCGGCTTCCTCGATATCTTTCGCATTGTCGAGAGCCTTGTCGAGAGCGGCGACCGCGCCTTGCAGTTTATCTTTCAGCACGCTGATTTTGGTGATCAGCGCGATATCGTATGAATAGTCGATGGGCAGAGCCAATTTTTGACGTTTGGAAACCGCGGCGGAGAGGTCGGTGAGGTAGGAATATACCGCGGGGATAATCGCTTTTTTCGCTATATCGACCGTCGTCAACGCCTCTATATTTATAACCTTCCAATAGCCTTCGAGAAGAATCTCGTGGCGGCTCAAAATCTCTTTTTCGGTCAAAATTCCGTGTTCGACAAAGAGTTTGATATTCTTTTCCGCGATGAAAAGGGGGAGGGCTTCGACGGTGTTTTTGAGGTTCAAAAGTCCGCGTTTCGCCGCCTCTTTCGTCCATTCGTCGGAATAGTTGTTTCCGTTGAAGATGATTTGTTTGTTTTCTTTGACGACCTTTTTGATTATTTCTACCGCCGCGGCGTCAAGATCCTCCGCTTTTTCCAAAACGTCGGCGAATTGTTTCAATTCTTCCGCGACTATCGTATTCAAAACGAAGTTCGGACCGGAGATGGACTGCGAAGAACCCAGCATACGGAATTCAAACTTATTTCCCGTAAAGGCGAAGGGGGAGGTACGGTTTCTGTCGGTGTTGTCCTTTATGAATTCGGGAACGTACGAAACGCTCTTGACCTTTTCGAGTTCTTTTGAAACGTAGCCGTTGGATTTTTCGATAGATTCCAAAATGTCCGTCAAAACCGAACCCAAATATACCGAAATAATTGCGGGAGGGGCTTCGTTCGCGCCCAAGCGGTGATCGTTCGCCGCGCTCGCCGCGGAGATTCTGAGGAGGTCTTGATATTCGTTGACCGCCTTTATAATAGCCGAAAGGAAGATGAGAAAACGCAGGTTTTTCTCGGGATTTTTGCCCGGTTCGAGGAGGTTTTCGCCCTTATCGGTGGAAATCGACCAGTTGTTATGCTTGCCCGAACCGTTGATGCCCGCGAAAGGTTTTTCGTGGAGCAGACAAACCAATTTGTGATTTTTCGCGACCTTTCTCATAATGTCCATCGTCAGTTGATTTTGGTCGACCGCGATATTCGCCATAGAGAACACGGGGGCGAGTTCGTGCTGAGAGGGGGCGACTTCGTTGTGTTCGGTTTTCGCGGAGATGCCGAGAGCCCAAAGTTCCTCGTCGAGTTCGTGCATATAAGCCATAACGTTCGGTTTAATCGTGCCGAAATAGTGGTCTTCAAGTTCTTGACCTTTGGGCGGTTTCGCGCCGAAAAGCGTTCTGCCCGTCAATACGAGGTCTTTTCTCTTTTTATAATCGTCCTCTTTGATCAAAAAATATTCCTGTTCGGAACCTATCGTCGCGAAAACGCGTTTCGCGCCGCTTCCGAAAAGTTTCAGAATGCGCATAGCCTGCGTATTCAAAGCCTCCGCGGAACGCAAGAGGGGAGTTTTTTTGTCGAGAGCCTCGCCGCCGTAGGAGCAGAAGAGGGTGGGAATGAAAAGGGTGTTTTCCTTGACGAAAGCGTATGAAGTGGGATCCCAAGCGGTGTAGCCTCTCGCTTCGAAGGTCGCTCTGAGTCCGCCCGAGGGGAAACTCGACGCGTCCGGTTCGCCTTTGATCAATTCCTTTCCGGAAAATTCCATAATTATGCTTCCGTCGCCCGTGGGGGAGATGAAGCTGTCGTGCTTTTCGGCGGTGATGCCCGTCATAGGCTGAAACCAATGTGTGAAATGCGTCGCGCCCTTTTCGATCGCCCAATCTTTCATCGCGTTCGCGATGACGTTGGCGGTTTCAAGGTCGAGAGATGAACCCTCCGAGATTGTCTTTTTCAGACTTTTGTAGGTGTCTTTCGGAAGTCTTTCTTTCATAATCCTTTCGTTGAACACCTTGCTTGAAAACAATTCTTTCAAATTTCCCACGTTTGACATAAATTAGCGCTTCTCCTTTTATGTAATTTTTTTTGATTCTTAATAGTATTGATTTTAAATTTTTTTCCCGATTTTATAATGTTTATCGTATTTATAATTTCTTTTTAAGTATTTACCGTATTTCTATTTTCTATATTTGGATTATATCCGATAAGTATTTATTTTTAAATTGCCGTATTTCCGTTTTGGATTATGTACCGGTAGTATTTATTCTTAAAATTACCGTATCTCCGTTTTGGATTATATCCGGCGGGTATTTATTCTTATTGAATTATGTCCGTTAAAAAATTATATTCCGCCGTCGTTTACGTCGTTTTTATTTAATATTTAAGGACTAAAAATAAATAAAGACGCTGCAAAAAAACTATGCAGCGCCGTTGCTATGATACTATTATATTCATTGGGAAAATAAAAGTCAACCAAATTTCAATAGATTTTTAAAAAAATTTTTTCCGTAACAAAAGAACGTTGACGGAATAAAAAGCATATTGACGAAAAAAGGGTGAGATTCCGCCGCTCCGCGCCCTTAGAGGCGTCGAATAAAGTCGAATAAACTTGAACGGATTTTATAATGCGTCTTTTTTGCCGTAAACCGTCTTCACTGAGCGGAACATGAAGGATAATGAGGGAAGTTCGAGTCACCCCCTTGCCCCATACCGCGGAAGGGAATTTTTATATTGTCCGGCTTTTGAGGGTAGGAATATTTGTTATTGCGGTATATTTTTTTATATTATCCGGCTTTTGAGGAGAGGAATACTTTTTGTTTGCGGCGTATTTTTTTTAGATTGTCCGTTTTTTGAGGAGAGGGACAAAGGGGAGAGAATTTTATATGCTTGCTTTCGGATAAAGATACCGCTATTTTAAATCGATAATTTTTAACGGCAGGAAAGGTTTCTTTCCGCTTGTTTCGGGAAAAAACCGCCTTTTACTCAACAAACGCTTTCCCAAAAGCGAATATTCGGGAAAAAAATATTGACGGAATAAAAAAATATAGATTATTCGCTTGCTTTTTTTTTTGAATGGGAGTAGAATGATAATGTTTTCGTAATGGTCGGGTCGTTTTTTTATCCCGGCGGACGGCGGAAAACGCGAAAAAACGCGGTAAAATACGGCGAAATGCGATAAAATAATTCGGTAAAACGCGGAAAATGCAAAAGAGAATGATAAAATAATTCGGTAAAATATAAAAATGCAAGAGATAACGATAAAACAATACGGCAAAATATAAAAATGCAAGAGAGAATGATAAAATAATTCGGTAAAACGCAAAAGACGGCGATAAAATAATACGGCAAAACGCGGAAAATCAAAAAAAACGGCATAGCGCGGAAAAAGAATGCGGAAAAATGTGGTATAATATAAGGACGCGGTAAAATAATGCCGCAAAATAAAATTAAGACAAATAATAATTAAGATTAATATAAGATTTAATATAAGACGAAATACGTTAAAATGAGATAAAATAAAGTTGTCTTTAAACGGAGCAGGCGTATAATGAAAGTTATAATATCATCGGGAAACGGTATCGCGGACGCTCTCGCGGAGGCGTTAAGACCCGAAAAAGTAGACATTTTCGGCTTGAAGGTCAGCGCGAGCGTCGTCAGCGCGTTTTTAGTGACGATTTCCGTCACCGTTTTGTGCTTGGTTTTGAGGTTCGTCGTGTTGAAGGAATATAAAGCCGTTCCGACGGGCGTCAGGCTGGTTCTTGAAAAAGCCGTGGGCTTCTTTGACAATATCGCGAAAGGCGCGGGGCATTCGGCGGCGCGTTTTGTCTCTCCGCTTATATTCGGAACGGCGGTTTTTATTTTTTTCGGAACGTTTATCGAAATGTTCGGATTTAAGCCCGTGTTTTCAAGTATGAGCGCGGGGATCGCAGTCGGTTTGGTCGGGTTCACGACGATACAAGGACTCGGAATCAAGGAAAAAGGTCTCGGAGGACGGCTCAAAGCGCAGTTTTCGGGCGGGAAAGTTCTCGGACTCGTCGTGGGATTTTTTAAAACTCTTTCCGATGTGATTCTGCCTTTTTCAATGGCTTTGCGTCTTTTCGGGAGCATTTTGAGCGGTATGCTCATTATAGAGATCGTGTATTTCTTTTTGGAAAGTCTATGGATGCCGCTCGCCGTGGGTCTGCCCGGGATCGTGGGAGTGATATTTACGCTCTTTCACGCGGTCATTCAAGCGTACGTGTTCGCGTTGCTGGTGTCGATGTTTACGGGAGAGGCGACGGAGTAGAATAGAGCGGTCGGCGGAATGTTAGTGAAGGTCGGTATAAGGCATAAAATATAAAGAATATCAATTATAAAATAAGCGATACAAGATAAAGATATACGCAACGAATAAAAAAACGACAGAAAATGAGAAATACGTAATAATAAAAAACATACGCTAAAAAGCAAGAAATACATAACGACAAAAAAATATACGCTAAAAAGCAAGAAATACATAATAAATATCGCTAAAAAATAAGAAATATATAATAAATATCGCTAAAAAATTCGGAGGAATTTATCTATGTCAAACTCAATCATCGCCGTTTTTAACTCACTTTTTATCCTTGCCGCCGATACGGGAACGGGGTTGCAGGCAATCGGCGCGGGGCTTGCGATTTTGGGTGCGCTCGGAACGGGTCTCGGAATCGGCGTCGCGACGGGAAAAGCCGTCGAGGCAATCTCGCGTCAGCCGGACGCGGAAGGAAAAGTCAGAAGCACTCTTCTTCTCGGCTTGATTTTTGCGGAGACAATCGCGCTTTACGCTATGCTTGTGGCGATTTTAATCTTGTTTGCAATGCAATAAAAAACCGTTTTTTAAAAAAAGCGACGTTTCGCGTCCGTTTTCTTTTTTTTGAAAGCGGAAAATAAACGGCGGAAAGCGCGTTCGGTTTTTTACGGATACGGAACGCAAGCGGAGTTTTTTTAAGATTTAAAAAGCGTTTTTTACGGATACGGAACGCAAACGGAGTTTTTTTAAGGTTAGAAAGGCGTTTTTTATCGATTTAATGCCGTTACGGCGGTAAACCCGGCAAAATGAAAGCGTTTTGCCGCCGCATTTTATAGAGCGGCTTTAAAGTAAATATACGTTTGATTTAAAAGTTTAACCGCTATATAAATTAAAAGGGATACACAAAAAATAGGTGGAATATGGACGTTTTAGGAATAAGTTTGACGGATATTTTACTGCACTTGGCGAACCTTTTGGTGCTGATCGCCGTGGTGTATTTTGTCTTGTACAAAAAAATCCGGGCGTATATGAAAAAACGCTCGGACGAATACCGAACCGCGGAGGAAAATATCGCCGCGAAAACTAAGGAAGTCGAGGATATGAAATCGGAATACGCCGGTCTTTTGGGCAAGGCGAATAACGAAATCGCCAGAATCAACGAGGAAGCCGCCGTAACCGCCGAAATGCAAGCGAAGGCGATCATCGAGGACGCGAAGAAAAACGCGAAGGTGATAGTCGAGAAAGCGGACGGAGATATGCGGATCGAAAAGGCGAAGATGAAAGCCGAATTCAAAAACGAGGTCGCCGAAATCGCCGTCGATATCGCGGAGAAAATTTTGATGAGAGAGATTAAGGGCGAGGATACGGAAAAGGTTATCGACGAAAGTTTGAGTGAATGGCTGAAATAGATTTTGACGGGGGAGTCGTTTTTTGATTGATTTCCTTTTGACGGCGGCGGAATATTAAGATCGCGCCGCCCCCTTGCCCTTTCACGCGGAGGGGAATATAAAGATAAAACGGAACGGCCGCTTATAAATATTAAGAGTTAAATTTTAAAGTCCGAACATTATTTAGCATAAACATCAAAAAAAATTATTAAATATCAATATTAGCGCGAATATCGAATACGATCATATAAAGAACTTACGGGAATGGTTTTATGTCCAGAATTGTTGTGATAAAATCGGCGTCGGCATTGGACGCTGAAAAAAAACGCGGAATTATCGACGCGTTGAAAGAAAAATACGAAGCGGATACTTCGTATTCTTTCGTCGTTGACACTTCCGTCATCGGCGGCTTTATGATCGTCGACGGCGAGAGGGTTTATGACGCGACGTACCTTTCCGCGCTCGAAAAAATCAGAGATTCGCTGAAAGGTTTCGGCGAGTCGGACGCGCAAACGGTCAAAGAAGGCGGACTTTTCGACGGAAACGACAGCCTAAGTTCCCTAAAAGACGCGCTGAAAAGTTACGCCGCCGAAAAAATCGACGGCGAAGGCGGCGGTTCGATCAAGCCGGACGGCGCGGGCGGCGACGGAATTTCGTCGTTTAAGGAAATAATTAAGGAATACGTCAGAGATTACGACGTCGTTCACGGCGGAAAAATCGTTTCGGCGGCGGACGGCGTCGTCAAAATCTCGGGGCTTAACAACTGCCAATACGGCGAATTGCTCAAAATCGATTCGGAAAGATACGCGATCGCGATGAATTTGGAGGATGAATACGTCGGCGCGGTTTTGCTTTGCAACCAAAACGAGGCGGTAATCGACGAAGTTATATATTCGACGGGCAGAGTCGTCGAAGTCCCCGTCGGCGAGGCTCTTTTGGGGCGGGTCGTCAATCCTTTGGGAATTCCAATCGACGGCAAGGGCGATATCAGGACGGCGAAACGCCGCAAAATCGAATATCCCGCGCCGCAAATCGTGGACAGAGGCGCGGTCGACGAACCGCTGGAAACGGGAATCTTGGCTCTCGACTCTATGATCCCCATCGGAAAAGGACAAAGAGAACTTATCATCGGCGACAGGCAGACGGGAAAGACGGCGATCGCCCTCGACGTAATTTTGAATCAAAAGGGAAAGAACGTATATTGCGTGTACGTCGCGATCGGTCAAAAAGCCTCGGGCGTCGCGAAAACCGTCAACGACTTGGAAACGCGCGACGCGCTCTCTTATACGACCGTCGTTTCGGCAAGTTCAAAGGACGCCGCGCCGCTGCAATATATCGCGCCGTTTGCGGGGTGCGCGATCGCGGAGGAACTGATGTATTCGGGCAAAGACGTTTTGATCGTCTACGACGACTTGTCAAAACACGCCGTGGCTTACAGAACGCTTTCTCTTCTTTTGAAACGCCCGTCGGGAAGGGAGGCGTATCCCGGGGATATATTTTATCTGCATTCGAGACTCTTGGAGCGCGCCGCAAAACTTTCACTCGAAAAAGGCGGCGGTTCGATGACCGCCCTGCCCATAATCGAAACGCTCGCGGGCGATATATCGGCGTATATCCCGACGAACGTCATCTCGATTACGGACGGACAGATTTTTTTGGAATCGCAACTATTCAATTCGGGCATAAGACCCGCCGTCAACGTCGGACTTTCCGTGTCGCGCGTGGGCGGCGCGGCGCAGGTCAAAGCGATGAGACAAGTCAGCGGAAAACTGAGGCTCGATCTCGCGCATTACAGAGAATTGGAGGTTTTTTCGCAATTCGGATCCGATCTCGACCAGACGACGAGAGAGGTTTTGGAACACGGGAAACGCACGACGGAGGCTTTGAAACAGGCGCAGTATTTTCATATGAGTATGGACCGCCAGATCATATATCTCTACGCCGTGATCAGCGGACATTTAAAATCCGTCGAACCCGAAAAGTCGGCGAAATTTTTGGACGGATTGTATAAGTATATAGAGACGGTTCACCCGGACGCTATCGAAAAGATCAAGACGACGAACAGACTTATGAAAGACGCTACGGATATAATCGACGAGGCGGCGGAACAGTATTCGAGTTATTTTAATTCCGTGAAATAGAATGCTTTTTCAAGAAAGAAACGCAAAACGGCGGATAAGAAATAAATAACGGGTTAATATCGTTATAAATTTAAAATTTCCGAAGTAGACGGACGGCTTCGATCCGTCAAAATAGCGGAGGAATAAAAAATGAAAAATACAACTATAATCTGCCCTCATTGCAATCGAGAAATCGATATTTCCGACGCCATTCGGCATCAAATCGAAGACGAACTTTCGAGGGCAAAATCGGAGCAAACGGCGGTCATCCGCAAAGAAATCGTTGCGGAAACGGATTCGCGCGTCAAACGGGCGGTTGAAGACGCGCTTGCTAAGGCGTATCAAGATGCGGAATTAAGACTCGCCAAAGAACGTCAAGCCGCCGCGATAGAACTCGCCAAGGCGCGGCAAGGGAAGGAACTCGCCGTTAACGCCGCCGTGCAAACCAACGAGTTTGAAATTGCCAAACTACGCGGCGGTATTGCCGCCTCCGCCGAAAGCGAAAAGAAATTGCGCGCGCAATTGGCGCAGCTGATTGAAGAATTGTCTAACGCTAATAAAGCCAAGGAAGACGCCGGGCTTGCCGCCCGCAAAGAACTTCTGGAAAAAGAAAAAATAATTCGCGAGGAGGCGGTTCAAAGGGCTTCGGAGGGCTACACTTTTAAACTTCGCGAAAAGGACGAGCAATTGAGCCGTTTGCGCGAGCAATTAACCGCCGCAAAGCAAACCGCCGAACTAAGTTCTCAACAACTCCAAGGCGAAATCCTTGAAATCGATATGGAAAAGGCGTTGAACGCCCATTTCCCTTTTGATACGATCAGCGAGGTGAAAAAAGGCGAGCGCGGTTCGGACATCCGCCAAGTCGTAAACGACAAATTTTGCGCGGGTTGCGGGCTTATCCTTTGGGAATGCAAAAACGCTAAGACCTTTCAACAAGGCTGGGTAACAAAACTTAAAGACGAAATGGCGGTCGAAAAAGCCGGGATCGGCGTTATCGTATTTCAGCCCACCGATGGCGGCGGCGACGACTTTAAGCAGATTGAAAGTAACCTTTGGGTAGTTAAACCACGCCTTGCCGTAATGTTGGCGACCTCTCTCCGCACGGAAATAATAAAAGTATTTATTACGAACCGCAATGCGCGGGGCAAAGGTCAAAAGGCCGAAATGGTCTACGACTACCTTATGAGCGAGGAGTTCGGCAACCGCATCCGGTACATACTTGAAGCTTATGACGAAATGGCTAAGGATTTAGAACAAGAGAAAAAGCAGGCCGCCAAACGATGGGCCGCCCAAGAAAAACGATTGCAGAAAGTAACGCGCGGAATTTACGGTATGAGCGGCGACTTGCAAGGCATTGCCGGCCGCGATATTATCGCTCTTTCCGGAAACGATATAACCGAGTCTGAATCCGCTGCCGGAACGTCGGAGAAAGAGGGTTCCGATGATGAATACTAAGTAAACTTTTTATGGTAAAGTTAAGCGCGTTCTCTCCGCCGGGAAAGAAAACGGCGGGATTAAGGCGCAAATTGAATCGAAAAAAACAAAAAACAGATATAAAATTAAGAAATAAACGAAAAAAAACGATATTAAGAATTTTTTTAATCGGGTACGCAAAATTATGCCGAACATTATCGATATCAAAAACCGAATAAAAAGCATCGAGGACACCGCAAAGATTACAAAAGCTATGCAGTTGATTTCGGTTGCGAAAATGAATAAGGCTCTCGTCAAATACGAAAACAACCGGCCGTACTTTAAAAAAGTGCGTTCCACTATGGCGAGTATTCTAAAAGAACGCTCCGTAAAACACCGCTACGTCGACGACCGCGGAGGGGAACGAACCGCCTTTATCGTCATCGCGTCCGATAAGGGTATGGCGGGGGATTTTAACAATCAGGTTTTGAATCTCGCGTATTCGCATATCGAAAGACTCAAAGAAACTTACGTCTTTACGATCGGCATTATGGCGCGCGATTTCTTCGTGTCCAAAGGGATCAATATCGATATCGAATTTTTGCACACCACGCAAAACCCCACGATGTCGGACGCGGCGAGAATCACATACGACATTTTGGAACTCTATGATAAAGATCTTTTCGACAAAATCTACGTCGTATACACCGAAAAAACTTCCGTCGTCAAACAGTTCCCCGCGATGATGCGCCTCCTTCCCGTGAGTATGGACAGCCTGATCGACGAGGACGACGGCGAAAAACTTTTTCACGGAAATTTGCACTTCGAGCCGGACGAGAAAAGCGTACTCGACGTCATTATAACCGAATATTTGACGGGCGTTTTGTACAGTACGCTAATTCAGTCTGTCGCGGCGGAGCATTTTAAACGAATGACGACGATGCAGCAAGCGACGAAAAACGCGGGCGAAATGGTCGCGGAATTGAAGGTCAAATATAACCGCGCAAGACAAGAGAATATCACCACGGCGATATTGGAAATCGGAAACAACCAAAGCGGCGGATAAAGCGTATTAAAAGCGGAAAAATATATAACAAAAACGGCGGTACTATACCGCGGAAAAAGGCATAAAAAAAGCGAAGCGGAAGCGGCGGAAAAAAACGAAAAAAGATTTAAAAAAGCGTAAAAAATAATATAATAAAAACGTAAAAAAACAGCGGCGGAAAAGCGTAAAAAAGGGCGTAATAAAAGGAAAAAACGGCGGTACTATACCGCGGAAAAAGGTATAAAAAAAAGCGAAGCGGAAGCGGCGGAAAAAAACGAAAAAAGCATAATAAAATGCGGTAAGGAAGATAATATGTCGGACAAAAAAGGTATCGTTACGCAGGTCATAGGGCCGGTAGTGGACGTAAAATTCAGCGATTATACGCCGTTCATCTACGAACGTTTGGACGCGCGCCTCGGCGGCGGTTTCGTCGCTCTCGAAGTCTTAATGCTGAGAGGAAACGGCACGGTCAGGACGATCGCCCTCGGCGCGAACGAGGGTATGATGAAAGGCGCGGACGTTTTCGCCTCCGGAAAGACGATCTCCGTCCCCGTCGGCGAAGCGACGCTCGGCAGAGTCTTGAACGTCTTGGGCGAGCCGATCGACAATAAGGGCGCAATCGATACGGACTTGTATTGGTCGATTCACAGAAACCCGCCCGCATTTGAAAGCCAAGTCGGTTCGACGGAGGTTTTCGAGACGGGAATTAAAATTATCGACCTTTTGATCCCCTTCCCGAAAGGCGGAAAAATCGGGCTTTTCGGCGGCGCGGGCGTGGGAAAAACCGTTCTGATTTTGGAACTTATCCGAAATATCGGCGCGGAACACGGCGGCTATTCGATCTTTACGGGCGTGGGCGAGAGAAGCCGCGAAGGATTCGATATGATAAGAGAGATGACCGATTCGGGAGTCATAAAAAATACCTCGCTGATATTCGGGCAGATGAACGAACCGCCCGGAGCGAGAATGCGCGTCGCCTATTCGGGCTTGACCGTCGCCGAATATTTCCGCGACGTCAAAAAACAAGACGTTTTGTTGTTTATAGACAATATTTACCGTTTCGTTCAGGCGGGTTCGGAGGTTTCCGCGTTGATGGGGAGAATGCCGGGAGCGGTGGGATATCAGCCGACTCTGGCGAACGAATTAGGCGAATTGGAAGAGCGCATAACGACGAACAAAAACGGATCGATAACGTCCATTCAAGCGATTTACGTCCCGGCGGACGACTTGACCGACCCCGCGCCCGCGACGATTTTTACGCATCTCGACGCGACCACGGTTCTTTCCAGAAAGGTCGTCGAGCAGGGCATATATCCGGCGGTCGATCCTCTCGCGTCCGCTTCGAGAATCTTGGATCCGCGTACCGTGGGAGAGCGGCACTATAACGTCGCGAGACGCGTCGTCGAAACACTCCAAAGGTATAAGGATTTGCAGGACATCATCGCGATTTTGGGTATGGACGAACTGACCGAGGAGGACAAAAAGACGGTTTTCCGCGCCAGAAAATTGCAGAGATTTTTTAGTCAGCCTTTCTTTGTCGCGAGCATATACACGGGAAACGAGGGAAAATATGTCCCGCTGTCAAAAACTATCGACGGCTGCGAGGCGATTTTGAACGGCGAGGCGGACGATCTGCCCGAGAGCGCGTTCTATTTTATCGGCGAATTCGGCGAGGCGGTCGAAAAGGCGCATTTGAATTAGAGTCCGCGCGGAATTGCAAACGCCGCGTATTAAATTATATATCCGAATTGTTGCAAAGCCGCGTATTAAATACGGAATTGAATTATTAAGATAAGAAATAAGAGAATTCGGAATTGAATTAATAGATTAAAGAAAAAAAGATTATGTATCCGAATTATTGCGCCGGGATTGTAAAGCCCGCGTATTTAAATACGGAATTGAATTATTAAGATAAGAAATAAGAGGATTCGGAATTGAATTAATAGATTAAGGAATAAAAGATTATGTATCCGAGTTATTATATCGAAATTATAACTCCCGAAAGGGTTTTTTATCGGGGAATGATCGAGGAGATTATCGTCGAATCGCTTGACGGGCAGTTGGGTATACTCAAAAATACGATGCCTATGGTCGTCGGACTGAAAGCGGGGATTATGCGCTTTTTGGACGCCGGGGGCGAGTGGAAAGAAGCCGCCGCCAGCGCGGGTTTCGCCGTCGTCAAGCCCGACGAGGTAACCGTCCTTTGCGATACCGTCGAATGGCCGGACGAAATCGAACTCGCCAGCGTCAAACGCGAAATTGAAAAAGAAGAGGAAAATATCAGAACGAGAAAAAGTTACCGCGATTACCTTTTGAGCAAGGCGAATTTGGCAAAGGCTTTCGCGCAGATGAAATTGAAGTCGAGGAAATAACGGTCAAGTTTGAAAGTTTAAATAAAATTTTAGGTTTTCATAAAATAAAAAACTTCTTTCTTTGGTCATTGACACAAATAGTCCATTTAAAACCGACGTTTCGCCCCACCCCTTTATCCCCTCCCACGGAGGGGAATTTTTGTATTATCGACTTTTTGAGTGAGGAACGGTTTTGCGGAAGGGGAGATTTTTGTATTGCGGGGCTTTTTTGAGTGAGGAGCGGTTTTGCGGAGGTGGGGTTTTGTATTGCGGGTTTTTTTTGAGTGAGGAACGGTTTTGCGTAGAGGGATTTTTGTATTGCCGGTTTTTTTTGAGTGAGGAGCGGTTTTGCATAAGAGGTATTTTGCGAGGGCGAAATCGCGTCATAATTAGAATATATTTAAAAAACGCTTTTCTTAATTTAGGAGGGCGTTTTTTTCACCAAGAATACGCTAAAAATCGTCAAAAGGTTTCATAAAACGCCTTAAATGAATAATATTTTTATGTCGATATATTTTATAATTAATAGGCGGCATAGAATAGACGGAAAGTATCAAAGCGTTAAAAGATAAGATATGAACGAAAGTTTTTTAGGTGTACGATATAAACGTAGTATTTTTTAAAGATGTACGATATAAAGGGAGTGTTTTTTAAGATATGAAAGAGAAACGGAAGGTTTTTTAGGATGTGAGATAATATGAACGAAAGTTTTTTAGGTGTACGATATAAACGTAGCGTTTTTTAAAAGATGTATGATGTAAACGAAAGGCATTTTTTTACGAGGTAGGATATAAATGAACGGCAAAATATCGAATTATTTGTTATCGATGGGTTTTATCCCGAACAAAATCGGCTATAAATATCTCGTCGATCTGATCGGCATGGGGATTCGCGGCGTCGATATTTTGCCGCTGTCAAAAAACGGCTATATCGTTTTGGCGAAAAAATACGACAAGTCGGCGTCCACGATCGAAAAGGACATTCAAAACGCCGTTTCCGCCGCGTGGCTGAAAGGCGATATAGATACGTTGAATAACGAATTCGGCTCGACAATCGATATGAAAAAGGGCAAACCGTCAAACAAGCATTTTATATTGACGGCGATAGAAAAAATTATATACAACGGCTAAATTTTAGATAAATTTTAGATAAAATTATGTAAATTTATATAAAGATGCGGTGAAAAACTTTTTGAAAAAAGTATTTTCCGCAGCCCTCCTTTACAAAAACTTTTAGCAAATACTCCGGATAAAAGCCGCAAAAAAGGGGCGAAAAACGCCATAAAAACCGAAAAAAAACCGCAAAAAAACCGCAAAAAAAGGGCAAAAAAGGGGCGAAAAAAGAGCGAAAAAAGAGCGAAAAAAGGCAAAAAAGGGGCGAAAAAAGGGGCGAAAAAAGGGCAAAAACGCCTCAAAAAACCGCGAAAAAAGGGCGAAAAAAGGGCGAAAAACGCCATAAAAACCGCAAAAAAAGGGCGAAAAAATAAGCCAAAACAGATTCCGTAAAAAGGATTCGGCAAAAAATGCAAAAAGAGATTATTCGGGAATAGAGATGCCGCAAAAGAGATTCGGCAAAAGAGGTTTTGCAAAAAAGATTCCGTAAAAAGGATTCGGTAAAAAAAAGAACGGTTTGAAATTTAAGGAAATCACGGGAACGAGGTGCTTTATCAATGGGGCGTAAATTGGTTTTTACATCGGGCAAGGGCGGCGTCGGAAAAACGACGATGTGCGCGAACGTCGGCATCGCTTTGTCTATGCTCGGGCAGAAGGTCGTTATGGTGGACGCGGACATCGGGCTGAACAATCTCGACGTCGTTATGTGCGTGGAGAATAAAGTAACCTACGATATCGCGGACGTAATCGACGGGAAATGCCGCTTGAAGCAAGCGTTGATACAGGACGCGGACTTTCCGGGTCTGTATATTCTCCCGTCCTTTCACAATTACGACACGGCGAACATAACCGCGTCGAATTTCAAGAGTATAATCGATACCCTTTCCGTCGGCTTCGATTTTGTCGTCATCGATTGCCCCGCCGGGATCGACGCGGGCTTTCACAGGGCGGTCGCCGCGGCTTCGGAGGCTTACGTAACCACTACGCCGCATATATCCGCCGTCCGCGACGCGGATAAGGTTATGTCGCTTTTGAACGGTTATCCGCTGCTGAATATCGGGTTGGTCGTCAACCGCGTCAGGGGGGATATGGTCGTTTCGGGAGAGATGATGACGACGGGGGATATTTCGCGGCTTTTGCGGTGCGTGCCGACGGGGATTATTCCCGACGACGACACGATAACCGTCAAATCGGATATTATGCGGCATAATATCGAATGCGAGGTCAAGCAAGCGATTATGATTTTGGCGGAAAATATATTGAGCGGAAAACGCAAGATGTATGACTGCACGAACGACTACCGCGGACTTTTCGGAAAATGGAAAGCGAAGTTGAAAAAGTTGTTTTAAGAATGATTTTAAACGCGGCGGATAAGCGGAAAATAAAAGTTTAAGAATGATTTTGAATGACGTTTAAAGTGAAAAAAATAAAGGCGAAAAATTTTGAATGATATTTAAAGTAAAAAAATAAAGGCGGAAAATAAACGCCGGAACGAATATATAAGCGCAAAAAGAAAAACGGAAAAAGAATTGAAAAAAGAAATTCTAAAAAATCGACGCGGGAAAAGAAAAAGAGGGAAAAGAATACAAAAATAAACGTAAAAAAATAAACGCAAAAAAATGAACGAAAAAAATGAATACGAAAAAATAAACGCGTAAACATATCAAAAAAAAACGACGGGAGGGGGATTGTATGAGCGAAGCCGATAACGCCGCCGGACGCCTGAAAAAAGTGCTTTTGACGGACAAAATCAAGGCGGCGTACGGCTTGGAAGATATAATCGAGAGCGACGTTTTTCACCTTTTGGAAAACTATTTTGAAAGCGTCGAAAAAATCGGCGCGTTCCTCAGCGCGGACGAAAAAGGACTTATCGATATCAAAATCACGGCGAAAGCCGTAAGAGCGAAAAATAACGGAATAATTTTGAGGTAATAGTTCTAAGATCCGTTAAAAACGAAAAAATGGTTTATAAAAAACGGTTAAAAAATCGGGAGTTCTAAAAATTCGAGATAAATAAAGCAACCGGTAACGCTTTATATCACGACGGCTTATAACTCCCGAAAAATTATCCGGAAAAAGTGTTGACAAAGATAATTTAATCATTTAAACTATTATCCGGAGGGATTGAAAATGATGAAAAACCCGACGGAAACCATTGGTAACTTAATTGATAAACAAGGCGTTAGTTTTATAAGTTCCGTTGATGAAAACGGTTATCCGAATACAAAGGCAATGCTGCCGCCCGTCAAACGAGAGGGTATAAAAACGTTTTATTGGCATACAAACGCGCCGTCAATGCGGATAAAACAGTATAAAAATAATCCGAAGGCTTGTATATATTTTTGCGATAAACGTTTTTTTCGCGGCGTGATGTTAAAGGGAAAGATGGAAGTATCGGACGATAAAAAAATTAAGGAAGAGTTTTGGAAAGACGACCTTTCAACGTATTATAAAGGCGGAACGGACGGCGGAGATTTTATAATAATAAAATTCACGGCGGAGACGGGAAGGTATTATAGTAATTTTAGTTCGGAAGATTTTAAAATTGAATAAACAAAATAATTTTTAAAATATTGATATTGAAATTATCGGGGAATAATATTTTAAAGAGCGTTTTTTAAACATACGCGCAATCGAGCGCGCAAATCCGCGCAAACCTAAAAAATAGGCTTTGCGCGGATTTTTTTTGCTCCGCGCGGAAAAAGAAACTTTGACGATAAGGTTGAAAAGTAAAAAGATGTTTTTAATAAATCCCTCATTCCGCGCGTCCGCGTGAGGGGAATTTTGATTAGATAGTTTTTGGCGTGGTTTTAAGCGTTTTTAAAGCGGCCGCCCCACCCCTTTGATCCCCTCCCACGGAGGGGAATTTTTCTTTGTTTTTGATTAAAAGATTCTTTTTTTGATAAAGTTTCGCTCTGTCAACAATAATGATAAAGTATTTTTATCAAAAAGTCAAGAGTTTT
>JAISNN010000057.1 GCA_031276195.1 Clostridiales bacterium | reverse complement strand
GAACATTTTATCGCGGAACTACACAAGTATATCAAATACTATAACCGCGATAGAATAAAAGAGAAACTAAAAATGAGCCCCGTTGATTACAGAACTCATTTTATAGCCGCTTAATTATTCCCTCCGTCCAACTTTTTGGGCGCGGAACAAATTCGGAGGAAAACTTTTTAAAAAAAGTTTTCCTCCGCGCCTCCTTTCAAAAACTTTTAATAATAAAAATTACGCTCTCCCCGTTTTTTTACTTGTTCTTTCCAAATCGCCGCCCCGCCCCCTAACCCCCTCCCGCGGAGGGGAATTTCGTTTGTTTGACGGCAACTTCATTTCTTTCAAATTTATTGAAAGTTTTTAAGTTTGCTTTTGAAAATTTACTAAAAGTTTTTAAAAAGGGGCGCGGAACAATCTTTTATCTAAACTTTTATTAAAAGTTTTTGAGAGAGGGCGTGGGAGAGAATCTTTTTTCAAAAAGTTCTCTCCCGCATTTTTTTAAATAAAAATTTGATAGTTCTAAGTTTGTGTGATGATTTTGCTTGACCGGTATGACTTTTTATCACGCAGATTTAGAACTCCCAAAAATTTATTTCTCTCAAAATTATCGGAAGTTTTTGAAAAGGGGTACGGGGGAAAACTTTTTTCAAAAAGTTTTCCCCCGTATAATCTTAAACCCGCATACTTTGGAAATAAGGGTTTCAACGCTTTGAATTGTGGATAACTTTTTTGCGCGGCACAATTTTCCGCGGATAAATTTCCGGAGAGCGCGTAAAAAGCGATTTTTTATGGCATAAATTCTTGAAAAAATTTACGCGAAAAGGTATAATTATGTATGTGAAAACCTTGACGGGTTTTTTTGAATTTTAACCGCTATAATAAGATTCGGGTTCTAATTTTATGAAGGAGCGAAAAAGCGGAGAAAAAGATTTTTTAAAAAAGTTTTTTCCCCGCCGAAAAAAGAAAAAAATATGCCTGTACCCACGACGGAAATGAAAAATATCAACGATTTATGGGCGCGCGCGGCGGAGGTTCTCGCCTCGTCGATGTCGCAGGTCAGTTTTGACGTGTGGATTAAGACGCTCGTCCCGCTTTGCGCGGTCAATAAAAAGTTGATTTTGGTTACGCCGTCGATCTCATCGCAGGTTTTAATCAATAAAAACTATATCGAAACTATCCGTTCGGCGGTATTGCGCTTTTCGGGGCTTTTCCCGGACGCGAATTCCCAAACGGCATTCCCCGAAATCGACGGCGTGGAGATCGTTACCGACGCTCAAAAGGACGAATTTATCCTTCCGGCGGACTTTGACGGCGCGGCGATCGCCGCCGCGCTCGAAAAGCGCGAGGACGATTCGTCGGTGTTCGTGCCGAAATACACCTTTGAAAACTTCGTCGAGGCTCCGTCGAACGACTTCGTTCTCGCCGCCGCCGTCGCCGTCGCGAAAAATCCCGGCGGACGGCATAATCCGCTCTTTATCCACGGCGGCGTGGGGCTGGGCAAAACGCATTTGATGCACGCGATCGGAAACTATATACGCGAACATTTCCCGTCTATGAAAGTCGTGTGCGTCCCCACGGAAAAATTTACGAACGAACTTATCGATTCGATCAGAAACAACCGCGACAGCCGCGATTTCCGCGAAAAATACCGCACCGCCGACGTGCTTATGCTGGACGACGTGCAGTTTTTGTCCGGAAAATCCGGCACGCAGGACGCGGTATTTCATACCTTTAACGACCTCCATCAAGCGGGCAAGCAGATCATCTTGACGTCCGATAAGCCGCCAAAAGAGATCGCCCTTTTAGAGGAACGCCTTAGTTCGCGCTTCGCGTGGGGACTGACCGGAAATATACAGCCGCCCGACCACGAAACAAGAGTCGCGATCTTGAAAAAGAAGGCGTTGCAGGAAAAATATAACGTCGATCCCGTCGTCATTAACTTCATCGCGGACAAAATCGACAGCAACGTACGCGAAATGGAAGGACTGCTCTCGCGCGTTATATTCTATTCGACGCTGGTCGGCAAACCCGCGGACAGCCTCGCGCTCGCGAACGAAGCGTTGAAAGACTATATCGACAACAAAAGCGACAGCGTAAACGCCGGCGATATTATCGACGCTTGCTGCAACTTTTTCCGCGTCGGAAAAGCCGATATAACGGGCAAAAAGAAAAACCGCGAGATCGTCGAACCGCGCCAAATCGCGATATACCTGATCACCGAAATGCTCTCTTTGCCGCTGGTTTCGATCGGTCAACTCTTCGGCGGACGCGACCATACGACGGTTATGCACGCGCGCGACAAAATCTCCGAAAAAATCAAATCCGATCCGAAAACAAAGGCGACCGTCGTCAATATCCGTACTTATATAAGCGACGTGAAAAAAGCGTTAGTATAAAGAATTTTAAATATAAACGGCAAGGCGTTTCTATTATATAGTTGCAAAATTTATGCAGTTTTAAAAATGAGCGATAAAAATCGGTATAAATCCAAATCGGTCGCCCCACCCCTTTGATCCCCTCCCGCGGAGGGGAATATAAGGAAAGGAATTTACGATAACTACCGTTTTATCACACATTTTTAGAATTATCAAAATTTAAAATATAGTTTACTCTAAAATTACTAAAAGTTTTTGAAAAGGGGTACGGGGGAAAACTTTTTTCAAAAAGTTTTCCCCCGCAATTCTCAAAAACTCATAAAAACTCTCAAAAATTCAAAGGAAATAACGCTATGCTGATAATCGTCGGTCTGGGCAATCCCGGCTCCGAATATTCCGAAACCTTTCACAACGCGGGTTTTTTGGCTTTGGACGAACTTGCGAAACTTTTGGACGTCAACGTCAAAGACAAAGAGTGCAAGGCTCTGACGGGAAAACTCTATGTCAAGGGCGAAAAAATCGTACTCGCAAAACCGCAAACCTATATGAACCTCTCGGGCGACTCCGTGCGCGAACTTGCGGGCAAATACGGCGCGAAAGAAAATGAGATCCTGACCGTATACGACGACGCGGATATCCCCCTCGGAACGATCAGAATACGCGCGGACGGAAGCGCGGGAACGCATAACGGAATGCGCGACGTGATTTTGAAAGCGGGATATGTTCCGCGTATCCGAATCGGCATAAAAAAAGATACGTCCGTACCTTTGCGCGATTACGTTCTCGGAAGGGTGGGCGGCGAAGATATGAAACTCTTAACGGACGCGGCAAGACGCGCGGCGGAGGCGGTTAAGGAATATATCTATGCGAGAGATTTCGCGAAAATTATGCGCGGATACAGCAAATAGACGGCGAATAAAAAATAAGGTATAGTAGCGCGGATTTTATATAAAATTTCAACGAATGCCGCGGATTAATAATTCCATAAAAAATGTATAAATTTTTGCAGCCCGAATTTTTGGATAAGGACTACGCCGCCCTAAAAGCCGCCATAGACGGCGGCGGCAAGGTCAACATTCTTTCTATGGCGGAGAACGCAAGACCCCATGCGGCGGCGGTTCTCCGCCGCTTTGTGCTGTACGTTGCCCGCGACAGACTTCACGCCGAAGAAATCAAGGAAAAGTTGAATGATTTTTTTGACAAAAAGGCTCTTCTGCTCCCCTGCAAGGACGATTTTTTGCTCTATAAGCGCGGAGGCGACGCGGCTCTGCTCAAAAAACGGCTGAGCGTTTTTAACGGACTTTGCGAGGGAACGGCGGGCGCGCTCGTCGTATCGCCCGAAAATTTGGCGCAATATCTGCCGAAACCCGGAATATATAAAAAACACGCGCTGAAATTAGCCGCGAACGGCGACGCCGATCTATACGAAACCGCGGACGCGCTGGTCAAAAGCGGTTATGAAAGGGTGGATAAAATCGCTTCCGCGGGGGAATTCGCCCTGCGCGGCGACGTTCTCGACGTCTATCCCGCCGCCGACAATCCCGCGCGTATAAATTTTTTCGGCGATACGGTCGAATCGATCAAACTAATCGACGCGGCGACGCTTATGGGATTAAAAGAACTTAAAGAAATCACGGTCTATCCCGCGCGCGAGATATTCATCGACGAAAAACAAATCCCCCTCGTTAGGGAAAGAATTATGCGCGAAGAGATCCCGAAAGGCGCGGACAGACAGCGCATAAAAAGCGTTTCGGAGGGTGCGCTCGCGCGCCTGAACACGCCCGCGGCGCATTCCGGTTTCGACTGGATAATCCCCTTTATCACGGAAAATTTCGCCTCCGTCTTCGACTGGCTTCCCGAAGACGCCGCCGTATTATACGACGAACCGAAAGCGGTCGCGGAGAAATTGAAGAGTTATTATAAAGAATTTTTCGACCGCGCCGCAAGCCTCGCCAAAAGCGGCGAAGTCTATTCCGCTCACAAAAATTCCGCGGTCGCCGAAAACGCGGTCTTCGACGGCGGCAAGCCCTTTCCGGCGGCGGCTTTTTTGCATATATCCTCGCTCAACCCCGTGTTTTTTCCCGACGCCGTTTTTAATATGCCGTCGATCAAAGCCGCGCCCTACTATACCTCCACCGAAACGCTCGTAAGCGACCTCAAAGCCTTTTCGAGATCGGGGAAAAGAGCGGTTTTGTGCTGCAAGGATACGGATTCGGCGCGGAACGTTTTCGAGAGAATTTCGGGACGCGTAAATTCGTTTTTTTGCGGCGGCGAACCCGAAGGAGATTTCAAAGGCGTATGCGTCTCGGCGGTCAAAATCGGCGGCGGATTCGTTTCCGAAAAAAGCCGCCTCGCGGTCATCGGCGCGGACGATCTTTTCCGCAAGCAAAAAACCGTATATAAAACCGAAAAACGAAAGACGGGCTATATCCCCGCCGCGGGCGATTACGTCGTCCACGACGTTCACGGAATCGGAAAATTCATAGGCGTCGAAAAGATCAAAACGGGAGGGCTTGTCCGCGACTACGGCAAGGTTCTATACCGCGGAGGCGAAGCCCTTTTTGTTCCCGTCGAAAACCTCGACAAACTGAGCAAATATACGGGCGGCGCGCCCTCGCTCTCAAAAATCGGCGGCGCGGAATTCGCAAAAGTCAAGGAAAAAGTCCGAACGTCCGTAAAAGCCTTGGCGTTCAGTCTCTTGGATCTCTACGGCAAGCGCGAACACGCGGCGGGACACGTCTACGCGAAGGATACCGAATGGCAGAAAGAATTTGAGGACGGCTTTGAATTCGACGAAACGGACGACCAACTCTCGGCGGTTGCCGATATCAAAAACGACCTCGAAAACGGCAGAATTATGGACAGACTTCTTTGCGGCGACGTCGGCTACGGAAAAACCGAAGTCGCTCTGCGCGCCGCGTTTAAAGTCGTTATGGAGGGCAAGCAGGCGGCGATCCTCGCCCCGACCACCGTCCTCGCCCGTCAGCACTACAACACCGTTTCGGCAAGGACAAAGGACTTTAAACTCAACGTCGGTCTGCTGTCGCGCTTCGAATCCAAAGACGAAATCAAAAAAACGCTCAAAGACCTAAAAGACGGAAAATTGAATATCATCGTCGCCACTCACCGCCTGCTCTCGAAAGACGTGGATTTTTTCGATCTCGGACTGCTCGTTCTCGACGAAGAACAGCGGTTCGGCGTCGAACATAAGGAAAAAATCAAGGCGGTTAAAAATAACGTCAACGTCCTCACACTCTCCGCCACGCCCATACCCCGAACGCTGCATATGTCGCTGTCGGGAATACGCGATATAAGCCTCCTCGAAACGCCGCCGAAAAACCGCCTCCCCGTCGAAACCTACGTTACGGAATATTCGGACGGGTTGGTCAAGGACGCGGTGCTGAGAGAAAAGGCGCGGGGCGGGCAGTCGTTCATTTTGTATAACCGCGTCGAAACCATAGACTCTTTCGCCTATGCCGTGAGTAAACTCTTCGATCCGTCGGACGACGTCAAAATCACCGTCGCCCACGGACAAATGTCCGGGACGGTTTTGGACGACAAAATGACGGCGTTCTATAACGGCGAAGCCGATCTTTTGATATGCACGACTATCATAGAAAACGGTCTGGATCTCCCGAACGCGAATACGATAATCGTCTGCGGCGCGGACAAACTCGGGCTTTCGACGCTCTATCAACTGCGCGGGCGCGTCGGCAGGAGCGGACTTGTCGCCCACGCGTATTTCACCTATTCCGCGGACAAAGCGCTCTCCGAAGACGCGATGAAAAGACTGAACGCCATTATGGATTATACGGACTTCGGGAGCGGCTATAAACTCGCCATGCGCGACCTCGAAATACGCGGCGCGGGAAACGTCTTGGGCGCGGAACAGCACGGACATATGGAAAAGGTCGGCTACGAATTATACGCCCGCCTGCTCAAAGAAGCGATCGGCGAATTGAAGGGCGAAAAACCCGAACGCTCCGTCGAAACGGAGGTTCGGTTCGATTCCGATATCGACACGTATATCGACGACTCGTACGCGTCGGGAAAGGATAAATTAGAAATATATAACAAAATCGCGCGCATAGAAACGCAGACGGATAAGGAAAAATATCTCGCGGAACTCGGCGAAATTTACGGCAAACCGCCGAAATCCGTCGTCAATCTCATCGATATCGCATTGATAAAAAACTTTGCGTCGAAACTCAACGCGCTAAAAATTATGATAAATCAAAGAGGACTCGGAATCCTGTTTGACAAGGCGTTCGTCAAGCACGAAAAATTGATACGCCTCATCGCGAAAGACAAAAACGCCGTCTTGACGGGAAACGAAAAAACACCGACGCTTCTTTTTAACGCGAGAAGTTTGACGACGGAACAGAAATTGGAAAGATTGGCGGATTTTTTAAAACGGGCGTTATGACGCGCATAAAAACGCGGTATAGTACCGCGAATTCCGGAATAATAAACGCTTTTTTGCAAATGTTGAAAATAACATAAAAACGCGGTACGGTACAGCGAATTTTTAGAATAATAAGCGAATTTTTCTTACTAACCGCTAAACGTTAAAACCCGTTTAATAACGACTTTCACCGACTACCGACCGCTACTCGATAACAACTACCCCAAAAAAATACGGTACAGTACCGCGAAAAAGGAATACAAAAAAATGAAAAAAATAATCGCCGCCCTGTCCACTCCGAACGGCAAGGGAGGCATCGGAATCATCAGAATGAGCGGCGAAGGATGCCTCAAAATCGCGGAGGAGATATTCAAATCGAAGTCGAAACGTTTGAAACACGCCGTTATGAATTTCGGAAAAATCGACGCGGACGGAATACGCGACGACTGCTACGCGGTGTTTTTTGAGTCGCCGCGTTCCTTTACGGGCGAGGACACCGTCGAATTTCATTGCCACGGCGGCGAGGCTCTCACCGACGGAATTTTAAAAGCGTTGTATCGGCGCGGAGCATTTCCCGCGGCGCGCGGCGAATTTTCAAAGCGCGCGTTTTTGAACGGCAAACTCTCCCTATCCGACGCGGAGGGAATCGTAGAGGTCATAAACGCCGAAAATACGGCGGCGGTAAAGGCGGCTTACAGGCTGATGAGCGGCGAAACGTCGCGTGAAATATATGAGGTTCAAGGGGCGCTTTTATCTATTATCGCGGGCTTGGAGGCGGCTTTGGATTACCCGGACGAAATAGATATTTTCGGGGAAAACGACGGACTTCGGGAAAACTTTATATCGTTTGATAAAGCAAACGCGCAAGAGGAAAAAAACGCAATTCAAGACGGTTCTATACCGCGGAAAAACGCCGCCCTAAGCGATTCTATACCGCAAGAAAACAAAAACGCCGCCGCCGTTCCGAACGGATTTATGCCGTATGAAAAAGCAAACGCGCAAGAGGAAAAAAACGCAATTCAAGACGGTTCTATACCGCGGAAAAATACTCCTCAAAACGCTTCTATACCGCAAGAAAACGCCGCGAAAACCGATTCTTTTCCGTACGGAAACAAAAATCTTCCCGCCGCTCTCGACGCGCTTATTTCCCGTCTGGACGCCCTCCTGCTCTCCGCAAAAAAAACGAACGCCGTCAAACGCGGAATTAATATCGCCGTCATAGGAAAGCCGAATACCGGGAAGTCCTCCCTCTTGAACCGCTTCACGGGAAAGGACAGAGCGATCGTTACCGATATAGCGGGAACGACGCGCGACACGTTGGAGGAATGTTTTGAATATGACGGAATGCGCCTGAATATCACGGACACGGCGGGGTTGAGAAACCAAACCGAAGACATAATCGAACAAAAAGGTATCGAACGGTCGATAGCCGCGGCAAAGGGCGCGGACGTCGTTCTCTATGTCATAGACGCGGAGAGATATGCCGCCGCTATGCCGGCTTTGAATAGCGAATATGACAATGATTTAAACCTTTTGAAAAATGCCGGAGAATTCACAACGGCGCGGAGCGAAAACGGCAAACATACGAACCGTTCAAAAATCCCGGAAAAATCGGGAGAATTTACAACCGCGCAAAATGAGAACGGCGAAAACGCCGAAAATTTGAACCTTTTGGAAAACGCGGGATTTGCAATACCGCGGAATGAAAACGGCGGCGGTTTGAACCCTTTGAAAAATACGGCGGAATTCACAACGGCGAAAAATAAGAATAACGAATATACCGAAAAATTAAACTCTTTAACCGATTCGGAAATTATTATCGTTCTCAACAAAGCCGATAAAATAAAAGACGGAAAAACCGCATATAAAAACATAAACGCCGTTTGTGAAAAGGTTGAAAACCGGTTCAAAGGAAAAGAAGTTTCCGCCGTTTCCGCGCTCACAAACGGCGGTATAGATCCGCTTTCGGACATTACAAAAAACGCGGAAAACCGGTTTAAAGGAAAAGAGGTTTTCGCCGTTTCCGCGCTCACGGGAGAAGGTATAGATCCGCTTTTGAACGCCGTTGTTTCGCGCTTCAAGGGGACGGAAACGGGCGGCGCGGAGATCTCCGTAAATATGCGCCACGCCGCCCTCGCCGCCGCCGCCCTCGCGGATATAAAATCGGCTCGTCAGTCTGTAAACGCGGTCGAATGCGCGCTCGTAGACCTAAAAAACGCCTTTAATACGCTCGGCGAAATTACGGGACAGACGGCTTCGGAGGACGTTATCAACGCTATCTTTGAAAAATTCTGTTTGGGGAAATAATATAGGCAATGCGAAATCACGGGACAGACTGCTTTGTGAGGACGTTATCAACGCTATCTTTGAAAAATTCCGTTTGGGGAAATAATGATTAACGGGAACACAAGAAAAACACGGTATAGTAACGCTGAATAAGGACAAAAAACAAGATATAATAACGCCAAATAAAGCAAGAAAAACGCGGTATAGTAACGCTAAAAAAAGTTTAATTTAAGGAGAGGCGGAAAGAAATTCTTGATAAGATTTTTTCGCCGAAAAGACACGCGGAATATGAACACATTCGACGCTATTTTAACCGGCGCGGGACACGCGGAAAGCGAAATACGCAAACGCGCAAACGGTCGGACTTTCGACGCCGTCGTAATCGGCGCGGGACACGCGGGAAGCGAAGCCGCCCTCGCGCTTTCCAGGCTGGGCGCTAAGACTCTTCTTTTGACGATGAGTCTTGATTCGGTATGCTTTTTGGCGTGCAACCCGAATATCGGCGGAACGTCCAAAGCCCAACTCGTCCGCGAAACGGACGCTCTCGGCGGTGAAATCGGCAAGACCGCCGACAAAGCCGTCATTCAAATGCGTATGTTAAACGGCGCGAAGGGCGCGGCGGTTCAAAGCCTGCGCGGACAGGTCGACAAGGGGCTTTATCACCGCATTATGAAAAATACGCTGGAAAATCAAAGCGGCCTCACGATCAAACAAGACGAAGTAAAGGAACTCCTCATCGACGGACGCGGCGCGGTCAAGGGTGTTTTGACCGCTCTCGGCATAACCTATTACTGCGCCGCCGCCGTCCTTGCCTCGGGCGTATATCTCGATTCGCGGATCGTTATCGGCGAATATCAAAAAAAATCGGGACCGTCGGGTTTTTTCGCCGCGGACGGCGGACTTTCGGAATGCCTGAAACGTTTGGGGTTGGAAATACGCCGTTTCAAGACGGGTACGCCGCCGCGCGCGGACGGACGGACGGTTGACTTTTCGAAAACCGAAATTCAAGAGGGCGAAAGCGGCATATGTTCCTTTTCGTTCGTCAACGATTTTTACGACGTTCCGATTCAAAGCCAAACGCCCTGCCATCTCGCCTATACGACGGAAAAAACACGCGATATTATACTGAAAAATATCGCCCGTTCGCCTATGTATAACGGCGCGATCTCGGGGATCGGTCCGCGCTATTGTCCCTCGATAGAGGACAAAATTATGCGGTTCAAGGACAAGGCGCGGCATCAAATTTTTATCGAACCCGAAGGATCGGACACGCGTGAAGTGTATATTCAAGGCGCGAGCAGTTCCCTCCCTACCGACGTTCAAATCGAAGTGATCCGATCGATCACGGGGCTTGAACACGCGGAAATTATGCGTTTCGCATACGCGATCGAATATGACTGTCTAAATCCCGAACAACTGACCGCCGCGCTCTCCGTCAAGGGTATCGGCGGACTTTTTACCGCCGGGCAGGTAAACGGCACGAGCGGCTACGAAGAGGCGGCGGCGCAAGGAGTCGTCGCGGGAATCAACGCCGCGATGTTTTTAAAAGGACGCGAACCGCTGGTTTTGAAACGGAACGAGGCTTATATCGGCGTTTTGATCGACGATCTCGTTACGAAAGGCACGAACGAACCCTACCGTATGATGACCTCGCGCGCGGAATACCGCCTCAATCTCCGTCAAGACAACGCCGATACGCGCCTGACCGAAAAAGGGCGCGCCGTCGGACTCGTCGACGACGAACGCTATGAAAAATATCTGAAAAAACAAGCGGAATTAAAAAAAATCTACGAATTGTCCGAACAAACTTTGCCGCCCCGCCTTTTGAAAAACCTTTTTGAAAAGAAAGAAGCGGCGTTCGTTTACCGCGGATACGGCATAAAAGAATTGGTCAAGCGTCCCGAATTTGACTTTTCGGACATTATTTCATTAAAAAACGAAATTGAAAAAAACGACGTTTCCGAGGGGGAAAACGGCGGTTCTATACCGCGTACAAAAGAGGATTTTTCGGGGAATGTTTCATATGAAACACCTTTTGACGGCAAAAACGGAACAACGGAAAATCTCAATTTAAACGGCAAGAACGGAACAGCCGAAAATCTCAATCCAAACGGTAAGAACGGAATAACCGAAAATCTCAACTTAAACGATAAGAACGGAACAACCGAAAATCTCAACTTAAACGGCAAAGAAAAAATGATCGAAAATTCTCCTTTAAACGAAACCGGCGCGGCGAAAAATTGTCTTGAAATTCTAACCGCTCTCGGCGGATTTTCACGCGCCGCGATAAAAGAGGCGGAGGCGGAAATTAAATACGGCGGCTATATCGGCAAGCAGGAAAACGAAATTAAAACCTTCCTAAAAGCCGATGACAATACGATCCCGGACGACGCCGATTACGAAAAAATGACGGGACTGAGAACGGAAGCAAAACTCAAACTTATGAAAATCCGCCCGTCGTCCGTCGGACAGGCGATGAGAATTTCGGGGGTTTCGCCCGCCGATATAAGCGTTTTGCTGATCTATCTGAGCAAGAAAAAAGGATCTTAATGCTCTTGCCGAATTAAAAATCCGTATTTATATATGTGTCATATTAACTTTATGCTCCGCATAGAATAGTATAAAAAAAATTAGCGGAGCATATTTTTTTATGGGCAGCGAAGAACAAAAAAATCCCGTCGTAAAGCGTCCCCATACCCTCCAAATGGAGCGGAATTCACGCCTTTGCGTCGGCGGCGTTCTCGGGGTAAAAAGTTATAACGACAAGGAAATCACGCTCGCGCTGAGCGAATATATCCTCGTCGTAAGCGGTGAGAATCTCAATATCGATAAACTCGATATCGAGGCGGGAAATATTACCGCGGACGGCGTAATTCTCTCCCTGAAATACGTGAAAACCTTGGAAAAGGGCGGTTTTTTCAAGCGGCTGGCAAAGTGAAAACACAATGATCCCGGGTTTTTCACGTTCAAATGCAAAATGCAATTTTTTGACGCGCCGAAAAATGGAGGTTTTTTGAAAAATGAGCGGAGTTTTCATTCAGCCTTCCGAATTTTTGACGTTTGCCGCCGCGGGCGCGTGCTGCGCCGCCCTATACGCGGTTTTTTGGCTGTCGCGGCATTTTTTCAAGCCGGGAGGATTTTTTGAAACGCTCGCGGATTTGACGTTCGCGCTCTCGGCGGCGGCGGTTTTTCTGCTCTGCCTGACCGAAACGACGGACGGAACACTGCGCCTCTTTTATTTTATCGCATACTTTGCGGCGTTTTTCGCGCCGCTGCTCACGCTCAACCTCTTTAAAGACACGCTTATCGCCCTCTATAAACGCGCCGCTAAACACGGGAAGAAAAAAGAGGGTTAGTTTTGAAAAAAATAGTGAGGGAGGATTATAACGCGCGGAGAAACTTTTCCGTAAAAAGTTTCTCCGCGCGCCCATTTTCAAAAACTTTCGGCATTTCGTATAAAAATAATTTTTAATTTTTCGCTTATTATTCCAAATCGCTTTCTTAAATAAATCTTTTTAAAGAAAAAATTCAAAAAAATTTTTATTTTTTACTAAAAAACGCTTGACAGTTGAGCGATTGTTCAATTATAATATTATTACGGTTGAACGATTGCTCAATCGTCCGCATATAATATATCGAAACGCTTTCGGCGGCTTACGATTCGGAAAAGGCGGACAAAAAAAGGAGATCTTAGTTATGTCGGAAAAAATCGTTTCTTGTGATTGCGACGTTATTCACGGCGACATCGTCGAACGCGTGCGGAAAAAAATGCCGCTCGACGACGAATTTAACCGCCTTTCGACCTTTTTTAAGGTTTTCGGCGACAGTACGCGCGCAAAAATTATATTCGCGCTGGACGAACACGAAATGTGCGTCTGCGACCTCGCCGTCCTCCTCAATATGTCGAAATCGGCGGTTTCGCATCAACTCGCCTACCTCAAACAAACAAACCTCGTCAACTATCGCCGCGAAGGAAAAACCGTCGTCTATTCTCTCGCCGACGACCATATCAAGACAATCTTTGAATCGGGCAGAGAGCATATAAACGAATAGCGTTTTGCCGCCGCCTCTATCTAAATAATAACGTTCACCAACCGCTAACCGCCGCCTAATAACCACATTCACCGACAACCGATTATTAACAACTACCTAATAACCGCATCCGCCGACCGCCGATTATTAACAACTACCTAATAATCACTTTCACCGATCGCCGATCACTAACCGCCGCCTAATAACCGCATCCGCCGACCGCTATATAACAACCGCCTGCCGCTTACACACGACAAGCAAAGGAGTAAAAAATTATGACAAAAGTTTTAAAAGTCGAAAATCTCGACTGCGCCAACTGCGCCGCGAAAATGGAACGGGGGATCAAGAACCTCGACGGAGTAAAGGATTGTACGCTGTCTTTTATGACGGGCAGACTGACAATCGACGCCGACGAAACGAAATTCGGCGAAATCATAAAAGCCGCCGCGAAATTGGTCAAAAAAATCGAATCGGGCGCAAATCTGATCCTTAAATAACTTAAAACATAAAAAATATACCGTCCCGGAATATACACCGCGCAAATATATCAAAAACAATAAAGAAAATATGAGGTATATTAAGCGCGAAAAAGGATACATAAATATGAAAAAAAGAATAATTCGTATATCGATAGGCGCGGCGGTTTTTTTAGGCGCGCTGATAGCGGGCGCGGAAAATTTCCCGAAACCCGCCGGGCTAACCGTCTATCTCGCCGCGATTTTGATCATCGGCGGCGACGTCTTGCTCCGCGCCCTCAAAAATATTTTGAAAGGAAAGGTCTTCGACGAGAATTTCTTGATGACGATAGCCGCGGTCGGCGCGTTTTGTATCGGGGAATATCCCGAAGCCGCCGCCGTTATGCTCTTTTATCAGGTCGGCGAAACCTTTCAATATCTCGCCGTCGCGCGGTCGCGTAAGTCTATCGCCGCCCTTATGGATATCCGCCCAGACTATGCGAACGTTATACGCGTATCCGCCGTTCCCGAAAAAAACGACGCGTCAAAAGAGGAATTTGAAACCGGAAACGGCAAAAAAACCGAAGTTATAACGGACGTAATGAACGCCCGTTCGGGAAAAAATGATTTAAACATATCCGGAAGCGCAGCGGGGCAAAACCTATCCGCGGTTGACGAATCAAAAGACTATGCCGAAGCGAAAAATTCAGGTATATCCGGGAGCGCGATAGGGCAAAACCTCTACGCCGCCGACGATTTAAAAAGCCGTTCGGCAACGGTCAGAGTTGATCCGTCCGAAGTCAAAACCGGCGAAATCATAGTCGTCGCCCCGGGCGAAAAAATCCCCGTCGACGCGGTCGTTATAGAAGGCTTTTCGTCCGTCGACACCGCCGCGCTGACGGGCGAATCGAAACCGCGCGACGTCGCCCCGGGCGACGGAATTTTGAGCGGATGCGTCAATTTGAGCGGAGTGATCAAGGCGCGCGCCGTCAAGGAATTCGGCGAATCGACCGCCTCGAAAATTCTCGATCTCGTTGAAAACGCGGGCGCGAGAAAATCGAATTCGGAAAATTTTATTACGAAATTCGCGCGGTACTATACCCCCGCCGTCGTCGCTTTCGCCCTCTTGCTGGCGGTAGTCCCCCCCGCTTTTTCGGGTTTTCAAAACTTCTCCGAATGGCTGTATAACGCCCTGACGTTTTTGGTGGTTTCGTGTCCTTGCGCCCTCGTCATTTCCATTCCGATGAGTTTTTTCGGAGGGATCGGCGGCGCGTCGAAAAAGGGCGTTTTGATCAAAGGCGGCAACTATCTGGAAGCCTTAGCGAATACCGAAACCGTCGTCTTCGACAAGACGGGAACGCTGACTAAGGGCGTTTTAAAGGTCGATAAAATCATCGCGCCGAGAATGCAAAGCGGCGAATTGCTCGCGCTGGCGGCTTACGCGGAGAGTTATTCAAGCCACCCCGTTTCCGCCGCGCTGAGAAAGGCGCACGGAAAAGACATCGACAAAAGTCTTATAACGGACGCGGAGGAGATCGCGGGACACGGCGTTTTTGCCGTTGCCGGGGATAAAAGGGTTCACGTCGGAAACGCAAGGCTGATGAAAAAAATCGGCGCGGAAATCGAACCTTTTATAATCTCCGATCCGCAAGGAACGGACGCGCATACCGCCCCCCCGCGCGCGAGGGAATATGCGGAAAAAATTTATAACTTGCCAAGCGGTTCCGCATACGGGGATAAAACGCCCGGCTCGTTAAAAAATTCCGCATACGATAATAAAATACCGGACTTACGGGAAACGGACGCCGGCGGCGATAAAACCGCGGACTTGCCGGGAACGGCGGCTTACGTCGCCGTCGACGGGAAATATGAGGGGGTAATTTTTTTGTCCGACGAAATAAAAGAAGATTCCGCGCGCGCGATCGCCGAAATCAGAGCGGCGGGAGTCAAAAAAATCGTTATGCTGACGGGCGACGGCGAAGCCGAAGCAAAAAAAGTCGCCGACGCCTTAAAAATCGACGAATATTACGCCGGCTTGCTGCCCTCCGATAAGGTTCAAAAAGCCGAAGAATTGATGGGCGAAAACGCGAAAAATTCCGCAAAAAAAGCGCGCAAAGCAAAACTCGTCTTTGTCGGCGACGGAATCAACGACGCGCCCGTTCTCGCCCGCGCCGATATCGGAATCGCTATGGGCGGACTCGGCTCGGACGCGGCGGTTGAAGCCGCGGACGTAGTCGTTATGACGGACGAACCCTCGAAAATCGCGGCGGCGATACGAACCGCAAAAAAAACCACCGCTATCGCAAGGCAAAACAGCGTCTTTGCAATCGGCGTAAAACTCCTCGTACTCGCGCTCGGCGCGGTCGGAATCGCGAAAATGTGGGGGGCGGTGTTCGCGGACGTCGGCGTCGCAATACTCGCCATATTAAACGCTTTCAGGGCGTTAAAGTAAACGATTCGGCATTATGAAGCGGCGCGGACGTTATGCGCTTGCTATACTCGCCGTATTGAACGCCTTTAATGCAATATTTTTTACCAAAAGTTTTTGAAAGAGGACACGGGAGAGAAATTTTTTATAAAAAAGTTCTCTTCCGCGTTCGCATTAAAATAAATTGTTTTTGATAGTTCTAAGTTTGTGTGATGATTTTGCTTGACCGGTATGACTTTTTATCACACAGATTTAGAACTCCCGTTTTTTAAATAGTTTTCAAAGCGGGCTCACGGGAATCAAGCAATCGGCATCGTTGATCGGCATCACGGTATCGCACATACACAAAATTCCGCCGCCGCCGCGCCGGCCGCCGGCGTTTCGGGAATAAGCCATTTGGTGAGGCAGGCGTAAAGCTAGATTATCATAAATTTTAACCCTTGTTAAGTGATTTTTTGATTTTTCAAAGAATTTATTTTAAAGAACGCAATGCGAAAGAAAATTTTTATTAAAAATACGATAAAGTGTTCTTTTTAGGAAATGTATTGACAAACCGAAAAAAAAGATGTATTATATTTATGCTAAATTACAATAATTTAACGGAGCATATCTTTAATTGCGTTTCGATATATCTTTATCGCGTTTATTTTCGATATTTTCGATATATCTTTATCGCGTCGGTTCTTTGCGGCTTTCGGTATTCTCTATTCCGTTTATCCTTTGTGATCAGCCGGGCGGAAAATAATGAAAAAAAAGTTTTTTGTCTTTTTGTTTATAATCTTTTTTTTGACGGCGGGAGCGGCGTTTCGACCGTCCGTTTTCGCGTCCGCTAAAAATCACGCTTTCGGCGGCGCGGACGCGCTTTACGCTATGCTGAAAGAGGAAAGAGAGAACGCCGAAACGGATTATTCCATTTCGGATACGGTCGGACGGTATTCTTATACGGACGGAGTTTATTCAAATTCAAACACGGGAACGGCATACGCGGCTTTAAACGCGAACGAAAGTTATTCCGCTTTAAGCGCGGAAACCGACGCGAACGGAAACGGGATTTATCCGGCGGCGGTATATTCCGGTTTAAACGGCGTTTATTCCGGCTTTAATACGGCGGCGCAAAATAATACCGCGAACGGCGGCGCAAAAAGCCTTACGGCGGCAAATTCGGCGGCAAAAAGGCTCATAGTAAAAGCAAAAGGAAAAATTAATTATTTCGGAGCGGCGGCTTCGGTCCGCGTCGGGGGCTTCTATATCCTCCGATACGCCGACAAAACGCAAGCCGAAAAAGCCTACGCTTACTTTTCCGCTCAAAAAAACGTCGAATCCGTCGGATTTGACACGGTTTTACACCTCGCGGAAAGCGAAAATCCCGCCGCCGTGAATTCGGAAAAAAATTCCGCATATCCGTATACGTCCGCTCCGCAAGACGTGAATTACGGATTCAATACGGCATATCCATACGCCGCGCAAAACTATAATTCCGCATATCAATACGCTCCGCAAGGCGCAAGCGCGGAATACAATCCGGCTTATCGATATGTTCCGCAAAATACAAGCGGCTCATATTATTCATACGGCGCGCAAACCGCAAGCGCAAAAAGCGATTCGGGATACCGGTATTCCGCGCAAAAAACAACGTCCTCAACCGGAACCGCCGCGGACGGACGGGAGTCTTATTCCTATCTCTCCTGGGGCGCGAGCGCGATCGGCGCGGACGTTTTTTCGTCCTATCTCGCGGAAACTTTCGGAATTGAAAATCTACCCGAAGTCGTCGTCGCGACGGCCGACTCGGGCGTCGATACCGCCCACCCCGTCTTTTCGGGCAGAATCCTAAGCGGCGGAAAAAACTTTTCGACGTCGGAAGCCTCCGCCGCCGCGGAATATAAGGACGACAACGGACACGGCACGCACGTCGCCGGAATCATCGCCGATCTCACCCTCAAAAACGTCAAAATCCTTCCTTTGAAGGTCATCAATTCGGATGGCGCGGCATCCGTAACCTCCATTATCGCCGCCCTATCCTACCTCTCCGAACTCAAAGCCGGCGGCGTGAACGTGCGCGCGGTAAACCTCAGTCTGTCTGGAGCGTTTTCCCAAAGCGGCACGATTTTTGCCCTGTATAAAGCCGCCCTCGAAAACGCCTACGTACAAAATATACTCCCCGTCGCCGCAGCCGGAAACGACGGACAAAACGCTTCGGGCTTCGCCCCCGGGAATATCGCTTGCGTCTTGACCGTCTCGGGCGTAAAAAAAGAAAGAGGCGGCGCGTACGCTTTCGATTCGGGATACTCGAATTTCGGAACGCTTATCGACTTCGCCGCGCCCGGGACAAGCGTTCAAAGCGCGTGGCTGAACGGTTCGACGTCCTCCCTCAGCGGAACCTCTATGGCGGCTCCTCACGTCTCCGCGGTCGCCGCGCTCCTCTTCTCAAATCCGAATAACGCACATATGACCTCGGCGCAAGCCGAAGCCTATCTCAAATCCGCCGCAATCGACTTGGGAAAGGCGGGACGGGATAATTATTACGGCTACGGACTGATCAATACGGGCTATGCCGCCGCCCCGAAAACCACCGAAACGGACGGCGCGCAAAGCGGAACGGAAACGGGCGAAACGGGCGAAACGGACGCCGCCGCGCCCTCGAACGTTCAAGACGAAAACCCGTTAAATCCCGAGCCGTCCGCGCCGCCGAAGAATTTCACGCCGATAATTCCGGTTTTCTGTATTATGCTTGCCGCGGGTTTCTATTTATTTACGCGCGGACGCGGAAACGGTTTCAATGGAATTTCGGGCGGCTTCCGGAGGCGGTTTTGAGCATAGTGAGCAACAAACGGATTCAAATTATGCACATCTAAAAATTTAATAAATATCCTCCGGCATAGCATAGGCTTTTATATGACAAAAAAGCGCATTCGTTTAAAAATGCGCTTTTTGTTTTTAATTATACCGAATTCAATATTCAATAGAATTAAGTACGGCAAAAGACTTCCGTGAATATACCGATAAACTCACCTCTTGCCTACGGACAACGTTTCCGTCGTCGTGTCGTTAGGATTATAAATTAAAATAGAACGGTCGGTATTTCTATTTTTGCTCCGCAGTCGCAATACGTCCTTGCGGGCACGTTAGTTCCGCAATTCTTGCAACGTACGGTCTGGCTTTTTCCGGTGAGAGCGCCTATAATGCCGCCATCGTTATTAGCCTTAAATTTGGGACATCCGCAGGTTGGACACTTATAAGTGTGCACCGTGTTGCATTTTGTACAGATAACCTCAGCCATATTCAAAATTCCTCCAAAAATAAATTACTGTGAATTGCTGTCAAGCAATTCACACAAATATTATAATATTTGTCGAAATTTTTCTGAAAATCATACTATCAAGGGAAACGTTTAAGAAAAAATGTTCCCTTTTTTCTCAAACAGCCTCACCGCACGGTCATCTAAGCGCTTTAAATTTGCGTATCTCTTTGTTATACTCTTTAAACTTTTAAAATCAAACGGTCAAACCGCTTGCGACCGTTCTCAAAAATTCCTCGCCCGAAACGCCCTTTGCCTCTATTCCCTCTCTTTTGAAAAGCGGAAGCAAGTCGTTGGTCATCGTGCCGTTTTCGATAGTTTTCAGCGTCGTTTTTTCGAGATTCTCCGCAAAACCGGCAAGTTCCGCGTTGCCGTCTAATTCGCCGCGTTTTTTCAAACCGCCCGTCCACGCGAAAATCGTCGCGACGGGATTCGTCGAAGTCTTTTCGCCCTTTAAATACTTATAATAATGCCGCGTAACCGTCCCGTGCGCCGCCTCGTATTCAAAGCCGTTCTCCGAAACCAAAACCGACGTCATCATCGCGAGCGACCCGAAAACCGTCGAAACCATATCGCTCATCACGTCGCCGTCATAGTTTTTGCACGCCCAAATAAAGCCGCCGCCGCTCCTCATAACGCGCGCCACAACGTCGTCGATCAGTCCGTAAAAATATACGATTCCGGCGCGTTCAAACTTTTCCTTATATTTTTTTTCAAACATATCGTTGAAAATGTCTTTAAATCTGCCGTCGTAGACCTTGCTTATCGTGTCTTTCGTTCCGAACCAAAGGTCTTTTTTCTTTTCCAGCGCGTATTCAAAGCAATTTTCCGCGAAATTTTCGATACTCCCGTCGATATTGTGCGCGACGGACAGCACGCCGTCCCCTTGAAAGGTCATAATCTCCTCCGCGCTCCCCCCGATCTTCAACGAAACGTCCTCGCCCTTTTTGACTTTAAATTCGACGGCGCGGTATATGTCGCCGTAGGCGTGTCTGGCGATGATGATCGGTTCTTTCCAGCCCGAAACTATGGGCTTTATCCCGTCGGCCAAAATCGGTTCTCTGAAAACCGTTCCGTCCAAAATCGCCCTTATAGTTCCGTTCGGGCTTTTCCACATTTTTTTCAGACCGTATTCCTTGACGCGTTCGGCGTTCGGGGTGATCGTCGCGCATTTTATCCCGACCTTGTGCCGTTTAATCGCCTCTGCGGCGGCGGCGGTTACGGCGTCGTCCGTTTCGTCGCGGTGTTTTAAGCCCAAATCGTAATATTCCGTATTCAACCCGACGAACGGTTCGATCAAAATTTCTTTTATCTGCGTCCAAAGAATTCTCGTCATTTCGTCGCCGTCCATCTCGACGACGGGGTTTTTCATCGCTATTTTTTTCATTTTTTGCGCTCCTTTTTTTGCGGAATTTAAGGATTTTTAGAATTTTTTATGCCCGTGATTTTGCGTCTTTTGTACTTTTTGCGTGATTTTGTATTTTATATTTTTATTTTTTCGTTTGTACTTTATGTTTTTATTTTTCGGAATTCTGTATTTTTCCCTTTGTCTTAGTCTTTTTTTTGTAATTTTATATCGATTTTCGCCGATATTTTTACTGAATTCTGTATTTAAACGGAATTCAAGCGGTTTTTTAACTTAATCCTCTGATCGTTCCGTCGCCGCTCACGCTCATCCGCTCGTAACCCGGGCTTCTCGACAGCGCGGGCATCAAAATCATATTTCCGCATAACGCGACGACAAAACCCGCCCCCGCCCGAAGTTCTATTCCGTTCACAAACAAATCGAAGCCCTCGGGCGCGCCCAAAAGCGCGGGATTGTCCGAAAAGGAATACTGCGTTTTCGCGACGCAAACGGGCAAGCCAGTATATCCCGCCTCCTCGATCTCAAAAAGTTGTTTTTTTGCCTTTTCGCTTAAAACTACGCCTTTCGCGCGGTATATTTTCTCCGCGATTTTGGACAGTTTTTCCGTATAGCCGTCGGTCAATTCATAGCAAAAATTCTGCCTTCCTTTCGGCGAATCGGCGGTTTTCACGATATGCCCGGCGTTGTCTTCGGTCGATTCACGGCAAAGACTCCCCTTTTCCGGTTCCGAATCGGCGGTTTTTATAATATGTCCGGCAAGTTCGACGCTGCCCGCGCCGCCTTTTCGGAAGCATTCCGAAACGAAAGCCTCCGCCCCCGCCGCCGCGCAAGCCGCTTTCACCGCCGCGGTTTCTCTTTCCGTGTCGCTGAAAAAAGAATTCAAAGCGACCGTAACGGGCAGATTGAAGACCTTTTTCAGGTTCTCGATATGCCGCAAAAGATTGGGCATTCCTCTATCCAGCGCGGTCAAGTCCTCCGCCGCCAAATCCTCATACTTTGCGCCGCCGTTTAATTTCAACGCTCTGACCGTCGCGACGACGACCGTACAGGCGATATCGAATCCGCCTATGCGGCTTTTGACGTCGATAAATTTTTCCGCGCCGAGATCCGCGCCGAAGCCCGCCTCCGTTACGACGTAATCGGCGCGTTTGAGGGCCTCTTTCGTCGCGATTATGCTGTTGCACCCGTGCGCGATATTCGCGAACGGGCCGCCGTGGACAAAGGCGGGCGTACCTTCCAGCGTCTGCACGAGGTTCGGGAACACCGCGTTTTTGAGGAGAACGGCCATAGCGTCGGCGCAGCCTAATTGTCCGCATTTTACAAGTCTTCCGTCCGCGTCGTACCCGACGACGATTTCGGACAGCCGTTTTTTGAGATCGGCGAAGTCTTTCGACAGGCAAAAAACCGCCATTATCTCGCTCGCCGCCGTGATATTAAAGCCGTCGCGCCGAAAAATCTCTCCGTCCGCGGACATTAATTGTATGTTCCGCAAGGAGCGGTCGTTCATATCTATGCACCGCTTAAAAATTATCCTTTCGGGGTCGAGTTTTACGTCGGTTTTGAAATATATATTGTTATCGATCGCGGCGCAAAGGAGATTATTCGCCTTTTCGATCGCGTTGAAGTCGCCCGTAAAGTGCAGATTTATGTCCGCCATAGGCGCGATTTGGCTATATCCGCCGCCCGCCGCGCCGCCTTTGATTCCGAAAACGGGGCCTAACGACGGTTCGCGCAGGGCAAGCGCAACCTTTTTGCCCAAGCGGCGCATAGCGTCGGCAAGCCCGATCGAAACCGTGGTTTTGCCCTCGCCGCTCTTTGTTGGATTGATTGCGGTAACCAAGATTAACTTTCCCGTTTTTTGATTGTTTTCCGCTATGATTCCCAGCGTACAATGAGGCTCCGCCGCGTCTGACGTACGGCGCGCGTTTTCGCAAGACGCGTTTTGTATTTCTTTTGAACCGCCGTTTTCCGCTATGATTCCGGGCGCATAATGAGGCTCCGCCGCGTCTGACGTACGGCGCGCGTTTTCGCAAGATGCGTTTTGTATTTCTTTTGAACCGCCGTTTTCCGCTATGATTCCGGGCGTACAATGAGGCTCCGCCGCGCCTGACGTACGGCGCGCGTTTTCGCAAGACGCATATTGTATTTCTTTTGAACCGCTGTTTTCCGCTATGATTCCCGGCGTACAATGAGGCTCCGCGCGTGGTATAACCTTGGCTATATGCCGTCCGTACGGATATAATTCATCGTCGGAAATGCCGATTTCCGCGGCGACTTCGGAAATAGGTTTCAACTTTACACTCTCGGCAATTTCGATATCGCTTAACATAATTTTCCTTCCCGTTTCGGTTTAATATAAAATGGCTGGGCGATCTTTTCTTATTATCCTTGCATTCCCCTCCGTGGGAGGGGACAAAGGGGTGGGGCGATCTTTTCTCATTATCCTTATATTCCCCTCCGTGGGAGGGGATCAAAGGGGTGGGGCGGCCGATTTGGACTTATACTAATTTTCATCGCGCATTTTTAGAATTGCCTTATCGGTTTAACACAAAAAAAACGGAGAGGACGCCGCTTTTATCCTTCCGAACAAGCGGAATAGCCGGCGGTAAACCCACTCCGAATTAATTTTTTAATTTTTCACACCATAGATGAATTTTTCGGCGGACACAGTATTGACATTCATAAATCGATTTGAATTTTATATCGCCGAATTGTCATTGCAGAATTCCGTAATGCCGTATTCTTTCCCCGAAAAAACTACCGCATTCCCTTGATTTTGGCGGCTTTTCCCGTCAACCCTCTCGAATATTACGGTTTTGCGCGATGCCGTGCCGTTTTCCCGAAAAAACTACCGTATTTCCTTGATTTTGGCGGCTTTTCCCGTCAACCCTCTCAAATAATACAATTTCGCGCGTCTGACTTTGCCCTTTCTGACAACCTCCACGCGGTCAATTTTCGGCGAATGAAGCGGAAAGGTTCTCTCCACGCCCACGCCGTATGAAATTCTTCTGACGGTGAACGTTTCTCTGATCGAGCCGTTCTTTTTGGCTATGCACACGCCCTCGTATGCTTGCAATCTCTCTTTCGAGCCTTCGACGACCTTGACAAAAACCTTTACGGTGTCGCCTACGTTGAATACGGGAACGTCCGCTCTCAGACCTTCCTTTTCGATAATGTCGATGATATTCATAATAATAAAATTCCTCCGTTCAAAAATTTATGATACGCGCTCAAAAAACCCCCGTTTTAGTTTTTTTTTTAATCTCTTTAAAAAACGCCGCGTCCGCTAAAAAAGCGCGGAAACATACGCTTTAAAAGATTGTTTAAAGAAAAAACCTAAAACCCGTTCATTTTTCAAACGCGTTACATAGCGGCGTTCATGCGCGACAAACCGCAGCGGACCGCCGAAAGCGGATATTATATTAACACATAACGGACAATTATGCAAGCAAATCGCGGTGTTTTTTAAATTTTTGCAAATAAAATCCGAAAAATCCCTAAGTATAGCGTGAATTCCCCTAAGTATAGCGTAAATTCCAAAAGGTTTAGCGTGAATTCCCCAAAGTATAACGATAGGATAAGATAAGCGACGCATTTTAACGGCATTTCACTTATTATCCGCAATTCCCCTCCGTGGGAGGGGATATAAGGGGTGGGGCGGCTTTCTTGGCTTGATACGGACTATTTACGTCAATGACGATAGGAAACGAAAGCGACGCATTTTAACGGCATTTCTCTAACTATCCGCAATTCCCCTCTGTGGGAGGGGGTAAGGAAGCGGAGATTAAACGGAACGAATTTTGAATAGCAGATTTTTTAGATAGAAACCGAATTGTTTTTGCAGGCAATAGCATTCGCTATTGCCAAAAACACAAGGCGGTTTATAGCAAAAAAGACGCATTCTAAAATCCGTTCAAGTTTACTCGACGATTCCAAGGGTGGGGCGACCGCTTAGAAAAACAGTGGGGCGACCGCTTGGAAAATTCCATTCCGCGGGGCGGCATTATGAAAAAACCTTTCACTATTAAAAAAACTTCTCTCTTAAAAAACAAGAGAGAAGTTTTTTTAGATTTTTCTAAATACTATTAGAATTTCCCATAATTCCGTAAAAAATCCTAAACGCCGCTTATTGATTCCACGGTGTCGGAACGCCGTCAACGTAACGCCAATAGTTTCCGCTCTTTTGCAACTCCGAATACCAATACACGGTACGGTTACTAAGATTCCAACTCGAATCCCACCTTTCGGGCTCGCTCTCCGCCTCCGCGTAAATAGTCAACTTAGCGCAATCCTTGAACGCATCATACCCTATACTCGTTACTTCCTTAGGTATGACGATCGTTGTCAAACCACTGCAACCGGAGAACGCAGAACCCTCTATAATCGTTACTCCCTTGGGTATAACGATCGTTGTCAAACTACTGCAACCGGAGAACGCATAACTCTCTATTCTCGTTAAGCTTGATCCCTCGGGTAGGTCGATCCTTGTCAAACTTGTGCAACCACGGAACGCATAACCCTTTATCCTCGTTAAGCTTGATCCCTCGGGTATAACGATCGTTTCCAAACTACTGCAATTACGGAACACATCTCCATCTATAATCGTTACTCCCTTGGGTATAACGATCGTTTCCAAACTACTGCAATTATAGAACGCATTACTACCTATACTCGTTACAGAGTCGGGTATAACGATCGTTGTCAAACCACTGCAACCGGAGAACGCATAACTCTCTATTCTCGTTAAGCTTGATCCCTTGGGTATAACGATCGTTGTCAAATTATCGCAATCCTTGAACGCATCACGACCGATACTCGTTACGCTCTTGGGTATATCGATCGTTGTCAAACTACTGCAAGAACGGAACGCCTCACTCCCTATACTCGTTACTCCCTCGGGTATAACGATCGTCGTCAAACTACTGTAATAAGCGAACGCAGAACTATCTATACTCGTTAAGCTTGATCCCTCGGGTATAACGATCGTTGTCAAACTACTGCAACCATGGAACACATCTTTCTCTATACCCGTTACTCCCTTGGGTATAACGATCGTTGTCAAACTACTGCAATAATGGAACGCATAACGCTCTATACTCGTTACTCCGTCCGGTAGATCGATCGTCGTCAAACTGCTGCAATTATAGAACGCATCATCCTCTATACTCGTTAATCTTGATTCCTCGGGCATGACGATCGTTGTCAAACTTGTGCAACCACGGAACGCATTACTCTCTATACTCGTTACTCCCTCGGGTATGGCGATCGTCGTCAAACTATTGCAATTATAGAACACATCACTACCGATACTCGTTAATCTTGCTCCCTTGGGTATAACGATCGTTGTCAAACTTCTGCAAAGAGCGAACGCAGCATTACCTATACTCGTTACTCCCTCGGGTATGGCGATCGTTTCCAACTTACTGCAACCGGAGAACGCATTACTACCTATACTCGTTAAGCTTGATCCCTCGGGTATAACGATCGTTGTCAATTTATCGCAATTAGAGAACGCCCAATCTCCTATACTCGTTACAGAGTCGGGTATATCGATCGTTGTCAAATTGTCGCAACCATAGAACGCATCACTACCGATACTCGTTACAGAGTCGGGTATATCGATCGTTGACAAATTGTCGCAATTATAGAACGCTTGAATACCGATACTCGTTACTCCCCCGGGAATTTCAACGGAAGTAATAGAGGATTTATCTTTAAATCCATTGTCCGCTATCCTCACCACCTTTTGCCCTTGGTATACCGCGGGAATTACAACTTCCGTACCGCTCGCACCTCCGTATCCCGCTTCCCAACCGCCGTCTGCCGATGTATATTCCAACCCCGCGGTGAAATTTACTTGAACGGCTTTCATTTCCATAACCGCATTACTATACGCCCCGTCCGCGTCGTCCGCACAGTTTGCCGCTTCGATAGCCTCTATTCCGTCCTCATACGCCTCGTTCCATTGTTCAAGGCTGCCCTGATCGTAACTCTCGTTCGCCGCGATCACTTTGTCGTATTCGATCGCCAAAAGTTCCTT
>JAISNN010000055.1 GCA_031276195.1 Clostridiales bacterium | reverse complement strand
GAACATTTTATCGCGGAACTACACAAGTATATCAAATACTATAACCGCGATAGAATAAAAGAGAAACTAAAAATGAGCCCCGTTGATTACAGAACTCATTTTATAGCCGCTTAATTATTTCCTCCGTCCAACTTTTAGGGCGCGGAACACGTGCGGGGGGAATTCATTTTAGTGGTGAATTTATTTTTTAATATTAGGTATAAATAAAAATTTTTTTATGTGTTTTCGTGAATGGCTTGTAATAATTCTCAAAATAAGTTATAATTACGGTGTTAGTTTTTATTGAAGCGTTTAAAATTAAAGAATGTCCTAATATTATACTCGGTTGAAAAACGCCGAAACACTTCAAATGTGAAAGCCTATGATATCGGGAGTTAAAAATATTGAGATATTAAAAATTAAAATTCAGAAGCGCCGAATGTGGAAATTCCGAAATGTTAAAAATTAAAATTCAGAAATATTCAAAAATAAAAAAATTCCGGAGCGTTCGAAATGAGAAAAAAAGTTCCCGTTATAGTCCTTTTCCTTATTATGCCGTTTTTGCTGGCGTCTTGCGCGGAGGCGGAGATTACGTATAGTTATTCTGTCTATCAAAGCGGCGAGATAGTCCAGTCGTTCGAGGTGAAAATCGACGAGGAGTCTTTAAAGACCGCGTTTCCGGACGAGGAAAATTTGAAAGCCTACGCGGCGTATATACGCGATACGGTCAAGATTATTTTTGAAGACATATCGTATGCCGCCGAGATTCGTAAAGACGGCACGGTGTACGCCGAGAGGTATTTCGAGTCGCGGACGGACTTCAATATATTCTACGGAATAACGGGCGACGAACCTCCGGACGCTTACGACGAGAGTTTTTATAAAGTCGGCGGAGTATTTTTTGACACCTACGTTACGAAAACGGAGTCCGTTTTCGGCGATATAGAGGACGTTATAGCGGATGTCCGCGATGAAGGATCTTATTTAAATCCGACGGGAGAGGTGAGCGAACAAGACAGAGCCGTGATTGAAAAGATTAAAGACGACATTCTTTTGATTGATTACGAACTTTTCACCTATGTGTTTAAGTATAACACCTATCTCGATTCTCTCGATATGAACGCGGACGTAAAGGAATTGAACGAGGAAACGGGTATGCACACCTTTACGTTCTTTATGGATCACGAAACTAAGGGGCGCGTGATAGAATATACGCAGAGGGTTCCGAACGTTACGGCGTGGTTTTTGACGGCGGCGGGGGTTTCGGTTTTGGTCGTTTTGACGGTATACGGAATTAGCGCGGTCTTAAAAATGCGCGGAAAAGAGAATGCGAGTCAATAAAGAGACGTAAAAACCGAGAATGCAATAAGCGCGGATAGCGGAAAATAAACGATAAAAAATGCGAACGCGATAAACGTGAATGGCGAAAAATAAACGATAAAAAAAGCGGACGCGATAAGCGCGGAGAATGAAAAAGCAAAAGCGAAAAAAGCGAACGCGATAAGCGCGGAGAATGAAAAAGCAAAAGCGAAAAATGCGAACGCGATAAGCGCGGATAACAAAAAATTTCAATAAAAATAGAAGCGGAAAGGTAGATTTATGGAACAAAAAAAGAAAAGCGCGGCGCGGAGTATGCCGTATAACGGCGAGGCGGAAAGGTGCGTCCTCGGCGCGTGTCTGATCGACGGCGAAATCGTTACGGACGTTATCGCGGGGCTTTGCTCTAAGGATTTTTATATGCCCCCGCACCAAAAGATTTTCGCCGCCGTCGAGGAACTCTATTCGGACGGAAAGGCGGCGGACGTCGTTACCGTAACCGACCTTTTGGACAGAAACGGTTTTTTGTCCGAGGTCGGCGGTTTGGACTATATCGTCGGGCTTTCGGAGTCGCTCCCCAGTGCGGCGAACTTCCGCTATTATCTCGACATCGTAAAGCGCGACGCGACCCTTAGATCGCTGATTTCCGCGGCGAACGATATCGCGGCGGACGCATACGAAAACGTCAGCGCGGAGGACGCGATGAGCAAGGCGGAAAAACTCATATTCGACCTGTCGAGAGAACGCGACCGCTCGTCGCTCGTCAACATCAATACCGTAACCAGCGAAACGATACGCGAGGTCGAGGCGTTCCTAAAAAATAAGGATTCGGGAAAGGGAATAAGGACGCATTTTTCAAACTTTGACCTGCATTTCAACGGTCTGCACCGCTCCGATTTGATTTTGATAGCCGCCCGCCCGGGCGTCGGAAAGACGTCGTTCGCCCTGAATCTCGTCGCTAACGTCGCGATCAAAGAGCATAAAAGAGCCGCGGTTTTTTCTCTGGAAATGCCGATCGAACAACTCGCGAAAAGGCTGCTTTGCGGAGTGGGACACGTAAGTATGAGCGACATAAGCGGCGGAACGGTCGGACGCGACGTGTTTTTGAAACTGCACGCCGCGAATAAGGAAATCACGGGCGCGGAAATATACGTGGACGATTCGTCGCTGAATACGCCCGCGGATATCTTGTCGAAATGCCGCAGGTTCATAAAGGAAAGGGGCGGTTTGGATCTCGTTATGATCGACTATCTGCAACTGATGTCGTCGGGAAAGAGAAGCGAAAGCCGCCAGCAAGAGATAAGCGAATTGACGCGTTCGCTGAAAATTATCGCGAAAGAACTGAATGTGCCGATTTTGCTGCTGTCGCAACTTTCGAGAGCCTTGGAACAGCGCACGGATCATAGACCTATGCTCAGCGATTTGAGGGAATCGGGCGCGATCGAGCAGGACGCGGATATCGTAATTTTTATACATAAACCCGATCTGTACGACGCGAACGCCGAAAAAGACGAGGTGGAAATGATCGTCGCAAAACACAGAAACGGGCGGACGGGTTCGCTGTATTTCACGTGGGTAGGCGAGGAGGTCAGTTTTGTTCCCAAATTGGAAAGGTCTTCTTACGCGCCGCCGCAGGGCGGCAAAAAGGACAAAGGCGGTCTGAAACAAATTGCGGAAAACGAGGGAGAAGGCGCGCCGAGAGCGGTCGATCCGGCGGCTTTTTTGGACTTTAACGCGGACTTTAACGGCGAGGGAGGAGAAATCGACGCCTTCGGAGACGACTATGTTCCGCCCGAAATTTGAAACTAAACCACCTATTTACATCTTCGGTAATTTTTAACTAAAAATAGAAAAAATAACGCGGTATAGTACCGCGAAAAACGTTATAAATACAATATATATTGTGATATATATTGCGTTATACTAATGTATATAATGTATATATCGAATATATCAATTCGGAAAATTCAAAATGAAAAATACAAAAAAACGCTTTGCCGCGATATTCAGGCTTAAAAAGATTGTCATTATTGTTGCCGCCGCGATTATGTTATCGTTGTTTTCGTGGATGCTTATAAGTTATGAAATACAAATTTACGACGATAAATCTATTTTGGAATGGGTGAAAAAAAAGGAAATGAAAGGTGAATTTATCTTAAAAAACGGAACGGTATGGCTCGATACCGACGGCGCGCCGATACAAGCGCACGGCGGCGGTATAATTTTCGATGAAAAGACAAGCAAGTATTATTGGTACGGAGAGGACAAGACCGAGCCGAATCTGCCGGGAAAGACGTGCGTTCCCGTTACGGGAGTGCATTGCTATTCCTCTAAGGATTTAAAAAATTGGAAAAACGAGGGGATCGCGCTTCCCGTATTCAACAATCCGCAGTTCGCGGACGGCACGGAGCCGTCCGACGGCTTGCCCCTCTATATCGCGGAGGATTCCGCGGTATATAAAAACAGTCCGCTTCCCGCATTCTCTATGAAAGAAAAAGACCCCGTGCCGGAAAACGGTACGGTAAAATCTCCGTCCGCTACGCTGATAAAGCATAACGACGCGAACAGGATCGCCGAACTGAACGCGCTTTACGAGGGCTTGACTTACGCGCAAAAAAAGGAAATGTATTTGAATTTTAATTGGAACAAAGTCGTCGAAAGACCGAAAGTTTTATATAATCCGCATACGGGAAAGTACGTTATGCGGTGGCATCACGACGGCGATAAGGCGGGAGAGTACGCGGCGGCGGAGGCGGGAGCCGCGGTTTCCGATTCGCCCGCGGGTCCTTTTAAATATCTGTATACAAGCCGTCTGCCGAATACCGCGGAGGGCTTGGAGCAGCAGGGGATGCTGAGGGATATGACGCTTTTTGCCGACGACGACGGAAAGGCGTATCTCATATATTCATCCGAAAATAACAAAACGACGGTCATAATGCTCCTCGACGAGAGTTATACCGCGCCCGCCGCGGATAAATACGGCAACAGCGTAGAGGGCGTTCATTGGATACGCGCCCACTCTGACGAACGCGAAGCCCCCGCGGTCTTTAAAAATAACGGCGCGTATTATATGATCACTTCGGGGCTGACGGGCTGGGCTCCCAACCCCGCGAAATACCACGTCGCGAAAAACGGGATATTCGGCGAATGGGAGGATAAGGGCAATCCGTGCGCGGGCAGAAAAGCCGACGTTACGTATAACGCGCAAAGTACGTTCGTTCTCGAATACCGCGGCGAGGACGGAAAGACCGTTCCGGGAAAATATATTTTACTTCTCGACCGCTGGTCGCCGAACAATTTATCCCAATCGACATATGTTTGGCTGCCGCTGACGGTAGACGCGGAAAATCAAACGCTGAAACTTACATATCACGCGTATCTCACAAAAGAAGCGATACTCGGCTTGCCCTCGCCGCCGCTGACATTGAAAGAAAAAATAAAAGCCTTTTTCGGAATTTAAAACATTATCGGGATCTAAAAAACGCCTAAATGTATATCGCGCATACCTTGCAAAAGAAGCGATACTCGGCTTGCCCTCGCCGCCGCCGGCATCGAAAAGAAAAAAATAAAAGCCTTTTTCGGAATTCAAAACATTATCGTAATCTAAAAAACTCCTAAATGTATATACCTTGCAAAAGAAACGACACTCGGCTTGCCCTCGCCGCCGCCGGCATCGAAAAGAAAAAATAAAAGCCTTTTTCTGGATTCAAAACGTAATTTCCCAAAGTAAATGCAATACTAAAATGCTATCGTTACGCTTACTTTTGGAATTTATGTAATTTCAATTTAAAGGGCTGAATTTTTTAACGCCGCAAGTTACTTGACTTATTTCCAAAAATTATGTATACTAAAATAAGTATACATTTCTGTTGAAAAATTTTTATAGGTTAAGCCGAACGCGTTTTAAACGGGAAACATTCCGAAGGTTTTTTTGTTGCGAGGACGTTTTGAGGGATTCCGGACGGATTTTAGGCGATAAAACATAAAAAATGTTTTTCGTTTTAAGGAACACGGAACGTGTTTTAAACGGGAAACATTCCGAAGGTTTTTTGTTTCGAGGGCGTTTCGAGGGATTTCGGACGGAGTTTAGGCGGTAAAGCATTAAAAAGTGTTTTTTGTTTTAGGGCGTTTTAGGTTAGGTCCGGCGAATTTTTCACAGAGAGAATATATTAAGTATACGCTGCGCGGAGAATGCAAAAAATGTTTAAAGAAAAGGTATTGCCTCACATTAAGAGGTTGTCGAAGCGGTGGTTTATCGACGCTTTCGGCGGAATGGCGCAAGGACTTTTCGCGACGCTCATCATCGGTACGATCATCGAGCAGATCGGGAAGTTATGCGGTGAAAACGCGTTCGGAAGAACACTGCAAACGGTAGGAATCATCACACAGCGTCTTATGGGCGCGGGCATCGGCGCGGGTATAGCCCACGCCTTAAAAGCTAACAAATTGATTATATTTTCTGCCGCCGCCGCCGGTTTTATAGGCGCGTTCGCGGGTGCTAATTACGTCTCCGACGGTCTTTTGGGCTTTTACGGCACCGCCGCAGTAGGACTTAGCGATGCCGGGAAAACCGTCGTATCCTTAGTCGGACCCGGAAACCCGATCGGCGCGTATCTTGCCGCGATAATCGCCGTCGAGGCCGCCTCTCTCGTTGCGGGAAAGACCAAAGTGGACATTATTTTGCTTCCGCTTATAACGATTATAACCGCCGCCGCCGCCGCGGTTTTGCTCTGTCCGCCCGTCATATCCGCGGTCAACGCGTTGGGGGGAGCGATCGCGAAGGCGACGGAATTGCAGCCTTTCCTTATGGGCGTGGTCGTTTCCGTCGTTATGGGGCTTTTGCTGACTTTGCCGACCAGCAGCGCGGCGATGTGGGTTGCGATCGCGGGCGGGGCTATGGCGGCCGATCCGAATATGAGGCTTGCGGGCGGCGCGGCGGTCGTGGGCTGCGCGGCGCATATGGTGGGTTTTGCGGTTGCGAGTTTTCGCGAAAACCGTTTCGGCGGACTTGTCGCGCAGGGGATCGGAACGAGTATGCTTCAAATTCCGAACCTTATGAGAAAGCCCGTGATACTCATTCCGGCGGTTGCCGCGAGCGCGATTGTGGGGCCGCTGTCGACTTGCGTATTCAAGTTATATTGTTCGTTCGAGGGGGGCGGAATGGGGACTTCGGGTCTTGTCGGCGTTATTTCGACGATCACGGCGTCGAGCGACGCGGGGGTATCGCCTTTCGCGATCTTTTTCGGAATAGCGTTATTGTTTTTTATTATACCGGCGGCGGTCGCGTTTTTCGTCAGCGAATTGATGAGGAAAAAGGGGATTATAAAGTTCGGGGATATGAAGATATAGGCGGATTTGCGGCATTGCCGTTTTCGCGGCGGTTTTTTTGCCGGCGAATCGATAAAAAAGAAGGGCGTTATAAGGTTTCGTGGTATTAAAATATAGGCGTATTTAATATATAGCGGTTAAACTTTTAAGGCAAGAGTACATTAAAATCTATTCGTTCGTTATTTTATTCGCTTCCGTTTTACGGTGGCGCGGATTGAAAGGTTGTTTTATAAATTTGAAGATGTAGTTCGCTTCCGTTTTGCGGGAGCGTGGATTGAAAAATTGTTTAATAAATATGAAAACGCAAAGCAAAATTCGCTCCCGTTTTGCGGGAGCGTGGATTGAAAAATTGTTTAATAAATATGAAAACGCAAAGCAAAATTCGCTCCCGTTTTGCGGGAGCGGAATTTGTAATACCGCGTGCCCTATTATCCTCTTCCGCGGAGGGGAATAGCGGAAAACAAGAAAAGCGAACGCAAAAAAATAAACGAACGCAAAAAAAACGGATAAAAGTAATTGCAAAAAATAAATTTAAAAAGAGCGAAAAAATAACAAAAGCAACGAATGCGGAAAATAATAAAAAAGCAAAAGAGCGGCAAAAACAACGGACGCGAAAAATAATAAACGACAAAAAAACAACAAAGACAACGAATGCGGAAAAATAAAAAAACACGGAGAATAAAAAAAATGTTTACAAGGTCAAGCGGCGTTTTAATGAGCGTGTCATCTTTGCCGGGCGATTTCGGGATCGGCGATTTTTCGGAATATGCCGAACGTTTTGCAAAGGATATATTCGATATGGGTTTTCACAGGTGGCAGATTTTGCCGTTAAACCCCGTCGGCGTTCACAATTCGCCGTATGACAGTTTCAGCGCGCACGCGGGAAATTTTCTCTATATCGATCCTTACGGGCTGGTTGCGGACGGTTTTTTGGAGCGCCGCGACGTTTTGCCGTACATACACAACGGGCAGCCTTATACGGTGGAATACGCGGGCGTAAAATTCAACAAGCGTCAGATTTTAAAGCGCGCTTTCGAGTTGAACGCCGAAAAAATTCCGAAAATTATAGAGGATTTTGAAAGGGAAAACGCCTTTTGGCTGGAAGATTACGCCTCTTATATGGCGTTAAAGAGCGGTTTTTTCGACGCGCCGTGGTCGGAATGGGAGGATGATATCAGGTTCAAAAGAGAACCCGCGTACTCGAAACGGCTGGCGGAGTTATCGGAATACGTCTTATTTTTCAAGTTCGAGCAGTATTTATTTTGGAAGCAGTGGCGCGAATTGAAGGCGCGCGTAAACGCGATAGGCGTTTCGATAATCGGTGATTCGCCGATATACGTTTCCTACGACAGCGCGGACGTTTTTCACAATCCGAAAAATTTTTTGTTGGACAATGATTTGAGAATGAAAAAGGTCGCGGGCGTTCCTCCCGACTATTTTTCCGAAACGGGGCAGCGTTGGAACAACCCTCTCTACGACTATAAGGCGATGGAGAAGGACGGTTTTTCGTGGTTTTCGGCGCGTTTCGGGCGGCTTTTGGACATATACGACGCGGTGAGGATCGACCATTTCAGAGGCTTTTATTCATATTTCGCGATTCCGTCGGACAGTCCCACCGCCGCGTTCGGCGCGTGGGAAAAGGGACCGGGTGAGAAACTTTTCAAGGTGATAAAAAAGCGTTTTCCGAACGCGGACATAATCGCGGAAGATTTGGGGATCATAGACGGCGGCGTTCGGGAATTTCTGGAAAAAACGGGATATCCCGGAATGAGAGTTTTTCAATTCGGGTTCGGCGACGGCGACAGCGAGCATATGCCGCACAATTACGTCAAAAACAGCGTCGCCTATACGGGGACGCACGACAACGACACGCTTTTGGGCTGGCTGTATAACCTAAACGAAAACACGCGTGAATACGCGCTCAGATATTGCAGATTTTTCGGAGGCGATTGGGGGAAGGGCGGCAAGGACGGAGGGTCTTTAAAGGCTATGATCGGCGTTTTGATGGCGTCGGTGAGTTCGCTTGCGATCGTGCCGGTTCAGGATATGTTCGGTTTCGGCGGAGATACGAGGATGAATACCCCGGGCGTCGCGGAAAATAATTGGCTTTTTAGAATTCCGAAGGACTATTTGAACCAAATCGACAGGGCGTTTTTTATCGAAGTGAACAACGTATATCATAGGAATAATATTATAATGAGGTCGAATTAATACCGTAATAATATATTTGCCGTTATGAGTTAGCGTATGCCGCCGTAATAATATATTTGCCGTATCGGATTAAAGACAAAAAAGCGTTTTTTATCGTTGCGGATAGCGTATATCGAATTAAAAGACAAAAAAAGCGTTATTTTATAAAATGAATGACGCGGAGCAAAGAAAACAATATTGAAACAACGGTTTTATTATGGGTGAAGTATATAAGGGTTTCGAGCCGTTTTTCGACGCGGACAGCAGGGTTTTGATTCTCGGGAGTTTTCCGAGCGTAAAGTCAAGAGAGGTCGGATTTTATTACGGGAACAAGCGGAACAGGTTTTTTGAAATGCTGTCAAGGCTGTTCGGAGAGGAGATCGGGGAGGACGTAAGCCGCAAAAAGGACTTTTTGAAAAGGCATAAAATCGCCCTCTACGACACGGTTTCGGAATGCGAAATTAAAGGGTCGTCGGACGGCAAAATTTCGCGGTATAGAACCGCGGACATATGTTATATTTTCGACGGAGAATTCATACGTCTTTCGGGGGCGGCGGCAGGGGGAAAACCGTCGCCGAAAATCGAAAAAATCCTCCTCAACGGAAAGAAAGCCTACGAAATTTTTATGGAAAACTACCCCGGGATTCCGTGCGTATTAATGCCGTCCACAAGCCCCGCGAACGTGTCCTACGACTATGAAAAATGGGCGGTTGAGTTGTCGTTTTTGAAGTAGAGGATTCATAATTAGCGTATGGCTTTGACCGCATTATAAAAATTATATAGAATAAAAGATGAAATCGATACGTTTTTGGAATAAGTCCGCTATAAAAAGAAAAAATTCACCTTTACATTATAACGTTTTTGTGTTATCATTATAATCGGTATAAAATGCCGCATACCAAAAGCGCGTGCGGTCTTATAAACCGTTCCTTGACTTTTAAGGCAAAAAAATTCAAATAAAAAATTTCATTCACACAAAAAGCGCATATAGCGGAAATTCCCCTCCGCGGGAGGGGATCAAGTGGCGGGGCGGCATTATGAAAAAATCTTGGCATTTAGACTGAAAAAAATTCAAATGAAAAATTTCATTCACACAAAAAGCATATATAGCGAAAATTCCCCTTTAGCGGGAGGGGATCAAGTGGCGGGGCGGCATTATAAAAAAGCCCCTCAAACAGGCGCGGCGGAGGATCCCGATGGACTGCATACAAAATATTTTGAATATAAAAGAGCGCGTAAAGGATATAGCCCGCGAAAACGGAACCGACGCGGAAAAAATCACTCTCATCGCCGCCGTAAAAACCCAAACGACAGCGGTTGTGCGAAGTCTTTCGGGGGTGATCGGCGACGCGGGCGAGAACCGCGTTCAAGAATTTTTGGAGCATTACGACGAAAAACTGCCCTTTAAATGGCACTTCATCGGGCGGTTGCAGACGAACAAGGTGAAATACCTTATCGGCAAAAACGTCTTGATCCACTCTCTCGACCGCGTCGAATTGGCGCGCGAAATCGACCGCCTGTCGATGAAAAACGGCGTCGTAACCGAATGCTTAGCCGAGGTCAATATAGGAGGCGAGGAGAGCAAGGGCGGCGTGTCCGCGGAGGAATTCGGGGGCTTTATAGACGCTTTGGAGGGGTTCGGGGGCATAGCGGTTTCGGGAATTATGAGCGTTTTGCCGCGCGGAAACCTTTCGGAAACGGAGGGATATTACGCGGAATTGAGAGAACTTTTTGAACGGGCAAAAAAAATTAAACGGAAAAATTTCGACTGCAAATACCTTTCCGCCGGAATGTCCAACGATTACGAAACGGCGATTAAGTACGGGGCGAATATGATAAGACTCGGGACGGCGATATTCGGCGAAAGAGTGTATTAAGACTCGTATTCGTATAGCGCGCAAGCGGCGCGCTTTGCCGCTTATCCGTCGTTTTTTGTGTTATTTTTTCGCAAGCGGTATTATTTTTCGCAAGCGGAGATTTGGTAATTCCCCTCCGTTGGAGGGGTAAGGGGTGGGGCGGCCGACTTATAAACGATAAAACATATACAAAGAGCCTTTAAAGGTTAGTATTAAGTACCGTGTTTTTAGATAAAATATTTTTATTCATACCTAAGACGGAAAATTTTTTTAGGACGGGAAACGGGTATGGGTATAATCAGGAGATTTATCGATTTTTATAACTTTGAATCGGAGAGAGAAAGGGGCGGTTTGTCAAAGACGGGGCGTAAAAGCGGAACGCCGTATCAAGGGCGTGCGAGCGCGGACGGCGAGCCGAACGGTTACGCGCATTCCGTAATAAACGAGCCGAAAAGCGGACGCGAAAGCGGTATGCAAGGATATTCATATCAGAACGCAAGCGAACCGAAAAACGCAACGCAATATCAAGGACGCGAAAAAGGACGCGAAAGCGGTATGCAAGGATATTCATATCCGAACGCAAGCGAACCGAAAAACGCAACGCAATATCAAGGACGCGAAAGCGGAACGCAAAGGTATTCATATCCGAACGCAAGCGAACCGAAAGGCGTAACGCAATATCAAGGACGCGAAAGCGGAACGCAAAGGTATTCATATCCGAATGCAAGCGAGCCGAAAAGCGCAACGCAATATCAAGGACGCGAAAGCGGAACGCAAAGGTATTCATATCCGAACGCAAGCGAGCCGAAAAACGCAACGCAATATCAGGGACGCGAAAGCGGAACGCAAAGGTATTCATATCCGAATGCAAGCGAGCCGAAAAATTATTATTCGGGGTCGGAATGCGCGGATAACGGTCGGCGGATAAAAAATCCCGATGCCGGGACGGCGGCTTTTCGGAGCGAACCGCAAAAAGTCCCGCGCGTGAAAAAAAACGATATATATTTAAAGGACGCGTTTTCGGCTGCAAGCGTTTCGGACGGGGCATACGGCGGCGTACTTTTCGAGGGTGAAACGAAGCGGAAAAGGGTTTCGTATGAGAACCTAAACAATATAAATATGTACTGTCCGCGTTGTTTCGAGGATATCGTCCGTTTGATCGATTCCGTGAAGCAAAAGGACGCCGTCATCGTCGAACTTTGCTATCTCGACGGCGATATGTCGCAAAAAATGCTGGATTTTATGAGCGGGGCGATCTACGCGCTCAGCGGCAGTATGCACCGCATAACGGGGAGCGCGTTTTTATTCGCGCCGAGTTTTGTCAGGATTATAAACAACGCTTGAATTTAATGATATTACTTCGCGGAAGTTTGCTTATTTATTCGCATAGCGTGTAACGCGTTTTTATTCGCGCCGGGTTTTATCGGTATTATAAACGACGCTTGAATTAAAAGTTTAACCGCTGTGTTTATCAATTTATCAATGCGGAATTTCAAAAGCCGTTTTGCGTTCTGTCCGTAATTTCACGAACAAAGCGGGTGACCGCGCGAAAAATAGAATACTATGCAAAACGCAAGTTTAAAAAGTAGAATACTGCGAAAAATGAAATTCCGCGAAAAATAGAATACTACGAAAAACGGAATTTAAACCTATAAAAAACTGTAAATAAGGCGGTTTTGGTATATATTTAAGAAAAACGGCAAACAAAACTAAACAAATATAGACAAAAAAAGAGAAAAACGAGGGCTTAATGAAAAAATTCAGTTTAAAAATCGATTTCAAGGCTATTCCCGCGGACAAGAAAAAAATGATGATAAAGGAGGCGGTTCTCGTCTTGATTCTCATCGCCGCCGACTGGCTGTCAAAGCTGGCGGCTTTCGCCTTTTTGAAAGACAAGCCCGACGGCGTCGCGGTGATAGACGGTTTCTTTTATCTTTTCAAGGCGACCAACGACGGCGTGGCTTTCGGAATGTTCGAGGGCTATTCGCGGCTGTTCGGGGTGTTTTCGATGTTTGTTTGCGCGGGCGTGCTTTTTTATCTGTTGAAAAATTTGAACGACGGAAAATATATGCGCATAGGACTGCTGCTCGTCTTTGCGGGCGGCTTTGCGAACGGCGTTGAGAGGCTGATTTTCGGGTATGTCCGGGACTTTCTTTTCTTTCCTTTTTATTCAAATTTTAATATCGCGGACGCGCTGGTCGTCGTCGGCGCGGGGCTTTTGATCGTATATCTCTTGTTTTTTTCGTCGAAGGATTTAAAGGAAAAGGAGAGATTAGAAGCCGATGAAAGAGCGCGTATAGCCGCCGAAAAGGACTGTAAAAACGAGTATAATGAAAGCGACGCGAACACCGAAAAGGATTGTAAAAACGGGTATAACGAAAGTAACGCGAATCCCGAAAATGACTATAAAAACGGGCGTAATGAAAACAACGCGAACCCCGAAAAGAACGGCGGCGGACATAGTTAAAGTATAGCAAATAGCGGCGGCGGACATAGTTAAAGCGGCGGAAAAGACGCAGAAGATACGGATATTGTAGCGTGAATTTACAGATAAAAAAGGACGGGATAAATGAGGTATACTTATAAAACGAAAGGAACTTGTTCGAGGGCGATAAATCTGGAAATCGAAAACGGCGTAGTCAAAAACGTGAGTTTCGACAGCGGGTGCGACGGAAATTTAAAGGCTTTGTCGCGCTTTGTCGAGGGCTTGACGCCCATGCAAATCGAGGAAAAATGCAAAGGCATAACGTGCGGATTCAGAAAAACTTCCTGCGCCGATCAACTCGCGAAAGCGGTCAGAGAGGCGGAGAAAGAAAGCGGAAGTTAGGAGAATTCGCGGTCGGCGGTCGACGGCTATCGGTCGGTATAGTCGGTTTAAAGTTTTTTAAATTTTTTATATATGTATGCGGCAAATGTGATTAATAATTAGCGGCCGTTTATCGGCGGCGGTTATTTAGCGGTCGGTATGGTCGGTTTAAAGTTTTAAGAATTTCTTATATATGTATACGGCGGGGGGATAGGCGCGTTTTATTTTTTCGTCATTTTTTTCGGTTTAAATCTATTTGGCGACAAATAGGTTTATTTTTTTTATTCCGAAAGGTGTTATTATATTTATACGGTTTTAAAAAGTTTCTCAATTTCAATATTTTTATCCGTTTTAAAAAGGACTTTCGATAGGTTTTGCGGCGGTTTTAAATTTTGCGCGGCTTTAAAAACGTATTGACATTATGCCGGGCGGTTTTTAATTTTGCGCGTCTTTAAAACGCATTGACATTATGCGCGGAGCGGCTTTTTAATTCGGAAATTTGAACGGAGTTTTATGGCGATGACGGTATGCGGTGAATTTTTGGGCGGGAATTTCGTCCTTTATATTTCGGGAGAGATGGACGAGAGCAATGTACGCGCGGCGGCGGCGGAATTTGACAGAGGGATTGAAAAAAGTCCTTCCGCCGTCGTTTTGGATTTGTCGGCGTTGACTTTTATCGACAGCACGGGTGTGGGAATGATTCTTTCGAGGTACGGGCGTTTAAAGAGCGCGGGGATTCCGCTGTACGCGCGCGGATTGAGGGCGCAGACGGAAAAGGTATTCAGAATGAGCGGGCTTTTGGGGATTATCGGGATTGTCGGATAGCGGTATTAAGTGATGAGGAACGCCGGATAATTTACGGCATTAAAAAAACGCGGATAGGTATGGATTTAAAAAAAATTCTATGAATTCCGAACGGTGCATAAAGGTTTTAAGCGCATACGTAAATTAAAACAACACATAGGCATTAAAAAAACGCGGATAGATGTGGAGTTAAAAAAAATACGGAACGGCGAATAAACTTATTTATAAAAAACGAAATAAAAGACATATAAAAACCGAAATAAAACGAAAAACGAAAAACAAAAAAACGAAAAGCAAAAAATAAAAGCAAAAAATAAAAGCAAAAAATAAAAGCAAAAAATAAAAGCAAAAAATAAAAGCAAAAAACGAAAAGCAAAAAACGAAAAGCAAAAAACAAAAAACGAAAAACAAAAGACGGAAAACAAAAAACGGAAACGAAAACGGAAAAAATAGATAAAAAAAAGAAAAAACGGAATAAATCTTGGAGGGAAAGACATATATGACGCCGATAAATCAAATGAAGATGACCGTATTGGCAAAATCGGGAAACGAATCTTTCGTCAGGAGCGCGGTCGCGGCTTTTTGCGTTCCGCTCAACCCGACTCTCGAAACCATAAACGACATCAAGACCGCCGTTTCCGAAGCCGTTACGAACGTCGTCGTTCACGCCTACGGCGAACCCGAAAAAAATTTTATCTATATAGAAGCGGAATTATTTGACGACAGTTTGTCAATAATCGTAAGGGATACGGGGTGCGGGATCGCGGATATCGAAAGGGCGATGCAGCCGATGTATTCGTCCAAATCGGACAAGGAACGGAGCGGAATGGGCTTTACGTTTATGCAGGCGTTTACGGACGGCTTAACGGTTGAGAGCGTCGTCGGGGAGGGGACGACGGTCAAGATGACGAAGCGTATCGCAAAGGAAAGTTTAAGGGTTTGATTTTTTCGTTTTCGGATATGCGTAAATTGGAAGGTTGTTTTTTCGTTTTCGGGTATGCGTAAATTGGAAGGTTGTTTTTTCGTTTTCGGATATGCGTAAATTGAAAGTTTAATTTTTTTTGCATTAATTAGATATGCGGTCAAGAATTTGCGTTTTTGATATGCGGCAAAGCGTTTTTTTTCGTTTTGCGGTAGGCGAAAAAAGCGGAAAAGAATTCATAATGCGGAAAAAAGATATAATTTCCCATTTTACGGTATACGGAAAAAATCGGAAAAGAATTCGCATTTTCCAACGTTTTGATTTAAAAGTTTGACCGCTACATACGCTTCGGAGGAATATTTATGCTCTCACACGAAGAAACCATTCGTCTTTTAAAACTCGCGAAGGACGGCGACAACGACAGCAAAGCGATCCTTATCGAACGCAATATGCCTCTGATCAAGAGTATCGTAAAGCGGTACAAAAATAAGCGCGTCGAATACGACGACTTGATCCAGATCGGAACGATGGGCATAATCAAGGCGATAAAAAATTTCAACGAGGAATACAACGTACGATTTTCGACCTACGCCGTTCCGATGATTTCGGGCGAAATAAAGAGGTTTATACGCGACGACGGAATCGTCAAGGTTTCGCGCTCGATAAAAACGCTTGCCGTCAAAATAGGCGTCTTTATAGACAAATGCAAAAACGAAAGCGGAAAAGACCCGTCCGTAAAGGAGATCGCGGAGGAATTCGATATGAGCGAGGAGGACGTGGTTTTCGCGCTCGACAGTTCGAAGTTTCCGCTTTCGCTGTATGACAAGACGGACGACGAAAGCGGACAATGCCTGATAGATAAACTTGCATACGACGACGATCAAGACGATATGATCGACAAAATGATGCTGAAAGATATCATCGGAGGGCTGCCCGAAAGAGAAAAAAAGATTATTCTTTTCCGCTATTTCCGCGACAAGACGCAGAGCGAGGTCGCTGGTATTTTAGGCGTTTCGCAGGTTCAAATATCGCGGATCGAAAACCGAATAATCGAAAAGATAAAGAACGGAATCGTTTAGAAAACTTGAATTTAAAGAATATTCGCGTAAGACGCGGATCGAAAACCGAATAACCGAAAAAATAAAAAACGGAATCGTTTAGGAAGTTTATTTTTTATATAATGAATTAAGTAAAGCCCCGCCCCCCCGCCCCCCTCCCATAAGGGAAGGGGGGATTTTATTTTATTTTAAAACCGCCCCTTTCTCAATACGCGGAGAATTATATTAATTTTTAAGCCGTTCTTAACGTTTCGCGTTTAGAAAATTTTAGTTAGTTTTTACAGAATACCTAAAATCGTTTGATTTTTATTTTGTTTATGGTATAATAGATAGGTTGTGAAAATAATAACAATAGGTAAGCGTTTACAACGACGGCATTAAAACGCAACGGATATTGTATCGTAACGGCATTAAAATGAAATAATATTAAAATAAAACAAATAATATTAATAAAGTTAAATAACTATCGGCATAAGTGAAATACGGAGGAATTTATGGCAAAAATAAAATTGACGAAACTTGCGTTTAACGGAACGGCGACTCAGGAGTCCGAACTTCGGAACGCTCTCGCCGAAATCAAAAAAAAGAAGGGCGCGGTTATGCCCGCTCTTCAAAAGGCGCAAGAGATTTACGGTTATCTGCCCATCGAGGTTCAGGTCATCATCGCGGAGGAATTGAACGTACCGGCGGCGGAGGTTTTCGGCGTGGCGACGTTTTATTCGCAGTTTACGCTCAATCCGCGGGGGCAGTATAACGTTTCGGTGTGTATGGGTACGGCTTGTTATGTCAAGGGCGCGGGCGAGGTTTTGGACGCGCTCAAAGTCCAGATGGGAATCGATACGGACGAATGTTCGGACGACGGGAAGTTTTCGTTGAACGCGACGAGGTGTATAGGCTGTTGCGGATTGGCTCCCGTTATGACGGTCAACGACACCGTATACGGAAAAATCACCGCGGACGACGTGGAGAAGATTTTGGCGAAATATTAGAATTCGTATGGAAGAAACAAAATAACGGGGTTTTAGGACGTAACGGAATGCCGAACGGAAAAATCACCGCGGACGGCGCGGAAAATATTTTGGCGAAATATTAGAATATGACGGAACAATATGCGGACGGAATTTTCGCCCGATATTAAGAACTTATGTTTACGGAACGAAACGCGGCTTTTTTAAAAGGCTCTTTGTTTTGGAGATTTCGGTATATATGAGAGAATTGTCCTTAAAATATTTTGGATATCGCTTAAAAATTCCGTTCGCGCCGCGATTAACCGGGCATTAAAGCGGCTTTTTAAAAAGGCTTTTCGGATTTGGAGATTTCGGTATATATGAGAGAATTGTCCTTGAATATTTTGGATATCGCCGAAAATTCAATCGCGGCGCGGGCGTCCGTCATCGATATTTCGTTGATTTTACGCGGCGTGTTTTTGGAAGTTTCGGTTAAGGACAACGGCTGCGGAATGAGCGGTGAGTTTTTGGCGCGCGTTACCGATCCTTTTACCACGACGAGGACGACGAGAAAGGTCGGAGTGGGGATACCGTTTTTTAAAATGGCGGCGGAGATGACGGGCGGAACTTTTGAAATCCGCTCTAAAAAGGGCGAGGGGACGGTCGTTTCGGCGGTGTTCGACATAGAGAGTGTGGATTTTATTCCGATAGGCGATATCGGCGGCACTATGGGCGCGCTCATTATGCACGCGCCGAACACGGTATTTACGCTAAAAATCGACGTAAGAGGGAACGTTTACGAATTCGACACTATGGAAATCAAGGACGTTTTGGGCGACGACGTTCCGATCGACGGAATCGAGGTTATAAACTTTATAAAGAACAATATAAAAGAAAATTTCGACGCGGTAAACGGCGGTATTATACCTTAAAAACGAAGCCGGAAGCGCAAAAAAGAAACGACATAAAAACGCATAAAAAAATACAGCCTAAACGGCGGTACTATACCTTAAAAAACAAGTTAAAAAAGGGCGTTAAATCCATTAATTTTAAAGACAATATAAACGGAGGAGCATAGATGAAATCAATCGAGGAATTAAAGGCTATAAAAGCCAGAATGCAGTCCGAGATCAACATCCGCGGCGCAAACGGCGACGCGGACACACGGATAGTCGTCGGAATGGCGACTTGCGGAATCGCGGCGGGGGCGCGTCCCGTTTTGAACGCGTTCTTGGAGGAGATTCAGAGCAAGCGTATAAAAGGCGTTCGGGTTACGCAGGCGGGCTGTCTCGGGATGTGCAAACTCGAACCTATGGTCGAGGTGTTCGTTCCCGGCAAGGAAAAGGTTACTTACGTCAAGATCACCCCCGAAAAGGTCAAAAAAATCGTCGCCGACCACATCGTCAACGGAAAGATCGTTTCGGAATACGTCATCACCGAAAACGCGCAATAAATACTTAGGAGAGTTAAAATTATTATGATAAGAAATCATATTTTGGTCTGCGGAGGAACGGGTTGTACGTCCGGCAAAAGCAGAGAAATTTTGGAGAAATTCCACCGCCTCATAGAGGAAAACGGTCTCGGGGGGGACGTTCAGGCGATTATGACGGGTTGTTTCGGGCTTTGCGCCTTAGGACCGGTCGTCGTCGTATATCCCGAGGGCGCGTTTTACAGTCAGGTCAAGGAATCGGATGTGGACGAAATCGTTTCCGAACACATCGTCAAGGGGCGCATCGTCAAAAGACTGCTGTATTCCGAAACGGTCAAAGAGGGTGAAATTTCATCGCTCAACGAAACGGGCTTTTATAAACGTCAAATGCGTCTCGCGCTCAAAAATTGCGGCGTGATAAACCCCGAAAACATCGACGAATATATCGCCTACGACGGTTACGCCGCTCTCGCCAAGGTTTTGACGGAGATGACGCCGCAGGGCGTAATCGACGTAATCAAGGCTTCGGGGCTTCGCGGGCGCGGGGGCGCGGGCTTTCCCACGGGGAACAAATGGCAGTTTGCGCGCGACGTTCCGGGGGACACTAAATACGTCTGCTGCAACGCCGACGAGGGCGATCCGGGCGCGTTTATGGACAGATCGGTTTTGGAGGGCGATCCTCACGCGGTTTTGGAGGCTATGGCGATCGCGGGGTATGCGATCGGTTCGGCTCAGGGCTATATATACGTCCGCGCGGAATATCCGATCGCGGTAGGGCGGTTGAATATCGCCATCGCGCAGGCGAAAGAATACGGACTTTTGGGGGATAATATATTCGGCACGGGTTTTAAATTCGACGTCGAGATCCGTCTGGGCGCGGGGGCGTTCGTATGCGGAGAGGAGACCGCGCTTATGACCTCTATCGAGGGAAACAGAGGCGAGCCGCGTCCGCGTCCGCCTTTTCCGGCGGTCAAGGGGCTTTTCGGGAAGCCCACGATCCTAAACAACGTCGAGACCTACGCCAACGTCGCCCAGATTATTTTAAAGGGCGCGGATTGGTTCAGGGCGGTCGGAACGGAGAAGTCTAAGGGGACGAAAGTATTCGCTCTCGGCGGAAAGATTGTCAACACGGGGCTTGTCGAGGTTCCTATGGGAACGACTCTCCGGACGATTATCGAGGACATCGGCGGCGGAATTCCCAAAGGGAAAAAATTCAAAGCCGCTCAGACGGGCGGACCTTCGGGCGGCTGCATTCCGGCGCAGCATATGGATATCGCGATAGACTATGAAAACCTTCTCGCGATCGGTTCGATGATGGGTTCGGGCGGTTTGATCGTTATGGACGAGGACACTTGTATGGTGGATATCGCGAAATTTTTTCTGGAATTTACGGTGGAGGAGTCTTGCGGAAAGTGTACGCCTTGCAGAATCGGCACGAAACGCCTTTATGAAATGCTGGAAAAGGTTTCCAAGGGTACGGCGACCGATCAGACTTTGGAGGATATGGAAAAGTTGTGCTACTACATAAAGGACAACGCCCTTTGCGGATTGGGGCAGACCGCGCCCAACCCCGTGCTTTCGACGCTCAGATATTTTAAGGACGAGTATATAGCGCACGTGAGGGACAAAAAATGTCCCGCGGGCGTTTGCAAGGATTTGGTTTCATACGGCATAACCGAAAAATGCGTGGGCTGTACGCTTTGCGCGAGGAAATGCCCCGTCAGCGCGATCACGGGCAAGGTAAAGGAGAGGCACGTAATCGACGGCGCGAAGTGTGTCAAGTGCGGAGTTTGTCTGGAAAATTGCAAATTTAAAGCGGTCGTAAGAGGTTAAATAGGAGAAAAAGCGATATGAGTGAAGTTAAGATGATAAATTTAAAAATAAACGGCATTCCCGTGTCCGTTCCGCAAGGAACGACGGTTTTGGAGGCGGCGAGGGCGGCGGGGATAAGGATCCCCACGCTTTGCTTTCTAAAAGACATAAACGCGATCGGCGCGTGCCGCGTATGCGTCGTCGAGGTCAAGGGGGCGAGGAGTTTGGTGGCGTCTTGCGTATATCCCGTGAACGAGGGTATGGAGGTCTTTACGTCCACGCCCAAGGTTTTGGAGAGCCGCAAGACGACGGTTGAACTTATGCTTTCCGACCACAACAAAAATTGTCTGTCTTGCATACGCAGCACAAACTGCGAATTGCAAACCTTAGCGGAGGAATTGGGCTGCAACGCGCAGAGGTTTTTCGGCGCGGCGAATAAATATCCGATCGACAATTCGCACGCCTCTATCGTCCGCGACAACGGCAAGTGTATTCTTTGCAGAAGATGCGTAGCCGCCTGCAAAAACTATCAATCGGTTTCGGTGATCGGCGCGAACGCGAGAGGTTTCGACACGCACATCGGATGTCTTTTCGAGAAGGGTATGGCGGACGTCGCGTGCGTGGGCTGCGGTCAATGTATTACCGCTTGTCCTACGGGCGCGTTGAGAGAAAAGGACGGCATAGAAGACGTGATAAGGGCGTTGAACGACCCCTCTAAGGTTGTGATAGTCGGACCCGCGCCGTCGGTCAGGATCGCGCTGGGCGAGGAATTCGGCTATCCGATAGGCACGAACGTCGAGGGAAAACTTGCGGCGGCTTTGAGGCGTTTGGGATTCGACCACGTTTTCGACGTGGATTTCGGCGCGGATTTGACGATTATGGAGGAGGGCTACGAGTTTTTGAACCGCGTAAAGAGCGGCGGAACGCTTCCTATGATCACGAGTTGTTCGCCGGGCTGGGTGAAGTTTATCGAGCATAACTTTCCCGAATTGCTCCCGAATCTCTCCTCTTGCAAGTCGCCTCAGCAGATGTTCGGCGCGGTTGCAAAGACCTATTACGCCGAAAAGTCGGGAATCGACCCGAAAGACATATACGTCGTTACGGTTATGCCCTGCACGGCGAAAAAATTCGAGAAAGGCAGACCTCATCAAGACGCCGCGGGCGTTCCCGATATCGACGCGGTTTTGACGACGAGAGAACTTGCGAGATTGATAAAAAGGCAGGGGATAATGTTCGGAGAACTTCCCGACGAGAGTTTCGATACGCCGTTCGGGATCGGATCGGGCGCGGGCTTAATATTCGGCGCGTCCGGCGGAGTTATGGAAGCCGCGCTCAGAACGGTCGCCGAGGTTTTGGACGGGAAGCCCCTTGCGAAGTTGGATTTTAAAGAGGTCAGAGGTCTGGACGGCATCAAAGAGGCGAGTTATAAAATAGCGGGCATAGATGTCAAAGTCGCGGTCGCGAGCGGTCTTAAAAACGCGCGCGCGCTTATGGAAAAGGTCAAAAACGGAGAGGCGGATTATCACTTTATCGAGATAATGGCGTGTCCGGGAGGATGCTTGAACGGGGGCGGTCAGCCGATCAAGACGGCGGAGATTAGGAATTTCACCGACTACAAAGCGGAGAGAATGAGCGCGCTTTATAATTCGGACAGAGCGATGACGTTGAGAAAAAGCCACGAAAATCCCGCGATTAAGACGATCTATAAGGAGTATTTCGGCGAACCGAACAGCAACAGAGCGCATCACGTCCTGCATACCAAATACGTCGCGAGAAGCAAGAATTAAATACTCAAATTTTTCATATAGAACGCCGAAACAAAACGACGCAAACTTCCTCAAATTCCCCGTACGGAATGCCGAAACAAAGCGACGCAAACTTCCTTAAATTCCCTGTACGGAACACAGAAACAAAGCGACGCAAACTTCCTCAAATTTCCCGTACGGAACACAGAAACAAAACGACGGAAACTTCCTTAAATTCCCCGTACGGAACACAGAAACAAAGCGACGTAAACTTCCTTAAATTCCCCTCCGTGGGAGGGGCGCAGGGGTGGGGCGGTCGATAAAATAGCGTTCGGCGGTCAATGGTTAGGGTCGGCGGCGGTTGTTATTAGCGGTTAGCGGTTATTTCGCTATCCTTAAATTCCCCGTACGGAACGCCGAAACAGAACGACGTAAACGTCCTCAAATTCCCCTCCGCGGGAGGGGCACAGGGGTGGGGCGGCCGTTTTAATAGCGGTCGGCGGCGGTGCGGCATTATAGAAAAAACTTTTAATAAATCCCCAAACCCCGTTTAAACGAAATTCCCCGTCTAAAAAAATAAAAACTTTTTTTTAAAAAGGCTATTGACAAACCTATTTATTTTAAGTATAATTATGCCGTAGAGTATATAGTCGTTACGGCTATGAAATATAAGGAGAAAAAAATGGGCAAAAAGAGCAATCAAGCGGAACAAGAGTCGGGTACGGTCGGCGGAAAAAAACTTAAACCGGGTAAAATATTGGGGATTATTATCCTTTCCGTTTTGCTGGTTATACTTATACCCGTAATTTCAGGCATAGTGAGCGGCGTAAAGCAAGTCAAGGAATGGAACGACGCGGTGGACGCTACGCTTAGCGAAATTAAGAGCGGCGGCGTAAATTATACATATCAAACGCACGCGACGCTAACCGAACCGGGCGGCTCACCGGTTGCAACGGATATTGAGTACCATATCGACGGATATGCGTATAAAATAGTTTCACCGGCGGACGGCGTCGAATATAGGGTATACGAGGACGGAAAACTTGTCCGTTATACGTATAACGAATCGAGCGGAAAATACTCTAAAAGTACCGCCGCCGCAACGGAAGAGGCTTTCCTCAAAGAGAGAAACGATATAGCCGATAAATCGGGGATTACGGGGATTATCGCCTCACTCAAAAATACGGCGGGTCTTTTTGAGGAGAAAGACGGCGAATATTTCCTCAATAACGAAAAAGCGGGCGAGGAGTTTAAAAAAGGATTTGTAAGCGGGCTTGCGGCGTCGGGCGACGTGGATTTTGACTCGGAAAACTTTGTCTTTTCCTTGAAATTCGAGGAAAATAAATTGACAAAAATTTACCTTAAACTGAAATACACGGTCGAAGGTCAGGGACTTTGGGATATGGAAATTCAATGGACGCTTGGCGGCGCGACGGTCGAAATCCCGACCGATTCGGAAATAGAGACTATTTAGTTGTCGGCGGTTAACGGCGGTTAATAAATAACGATTAGCGGTTACCGCTATCCTCAAATTCACCTCCGCGGGAGAGGATATAAGGGGATGGGCGGTCGATAAAATAGTTTTCAATGGTCAATGATCGGCGGT
>JAISNN010000091.1 GCA_031276195.1 Clostridiales bacterium | reverse complement strand
CTGCGGAATTTTTTTAAAATCGCGGGCAGCCTGTCGTCGAGAAGCCTTATCAATTCCGCTAATTCCGCGCGGTATTCGCCGGCGATATGCCGCCGTTTGAGGTATTCGTCCGCGCCGGCGCATTCGAGATCTTTAAAGAGTTTGATGACGTCCGTTCCGATACGTTTCGAGAGCGCGTCCGTCCAAAGACTGTAATCTTTCGGTATGCTAAGGTCGGGCATACCGCCGTCCAAGAACCGCCGATAGAGTTTTATCGTAACGTAAGAAACGATAAAAGCCGCCTCGCCCACGCTTATATCGGGGTTATTTTTGTTGTAGATCAGAGCGGAGTATACCGCGCTCCCGAATGCGGAACGCCGGACGCCGCCGTTTTTTAAAGCGTCGGAATTTGCCGTATCGCTCTTTCCGAACGCGTTCAAACTTGCCGCGTTATTTTTTCCGAACGCGTTATTAGACATTCCCGAATTATTGTTCCCGTACGCGTTATCAGACATTCCGGAATCGTTATTCCCGAAAGCGTTCAAACTTGCCGCGCTATTTTTTCCGAAAGCATTATTCATTCCCGAAACGCCGTTCCAGAATGCGTTTACTCTCGTATCGCCGTTCCCGAACGTCTCTAAACTTGCGGCATTTCCGTTCTCGGGCACACACGCCGCAGCCTTATTGCAGTTTCCGAACGCCTCCGAATTTTCAACCTTTCCCTTTCCGAACGCGCCTGATTTTTTTGCGTTTCCGTACGTATTAACGGGCGCGCAGTCCGCGGCAAGTCTATATACCGCCGCCCTATATTCCCCGTCTTTTAGGCTTCCGCCCTCGACCAAATCGCAAAAAAGTCCGTCGAACAGTCCCAAAACTCTCATCAGTCCGTAGCCTATTCCGGCGGCTCCGCTCTTTTCGCCCGCCGCCTTAACCAGCCCCGCGTCGAAAAAAACCGCGTCGAAAGCCGAAAGCGGACGGCGCATAAAATAGCCGTCATAGTAAAAAACCGCGTAATCTTTTCCGCGGAGTTTTTCGGCGGTAAGACCGTTTTCGGTCGGAATATATACCGCCGCGATTTTTTTTTGATAAGCGGAGGCGGCGACGACCTCGCCGAATTCCTCTCCCCCGACCCCGACGATCAGTCTGATCGCCTCTATCGGAATCAAAAAATCGGGCGACGCGCCGTCGAATTTCCCCCAAAAACGCCTTTCGGTGATGACGTAGCCCGCGCGCGCTAATTTTCGGACGAGAACGGCGGCATAGTCCGTCGGGACGTCCGCGCCGAAAGCGGCGGTTATGTTTCCTCCGCCGCAAACCCTCCCGATCAAGGGTATAATTTCATCGATCCCGTATACGGTTTTATTCTTTAACAATTCCATATACCTATTATAGATTAAATAATACTTCTTTTCGGTATGATTTTTTTTACTTTTCGGCGTTATTTTGGAGATTTTTGACGAAACCCGCCCTTTTGTATTCCCTAACCGAACTTCTAAATTCCATAACCGCACTCTTGAATCCCATAACCGTACTCTTGAATCCCATAACCGTACTCCTGAATTCCTTAACCGCACTGTAAACCCGGCAAAACACTTGCATTTTGCCGCCGCATATTATAGAACGGCTCAAAATTAAGCGTATGTTTGATTCAAAAGTTTAACCGCTATATTAATACCGTTTCCGGTTAAAAATTATCTATTGCATGCCTTTTCGGCGATAAGGCGGCAAAAAACGCTCCCTTATGCGCTAACAAGCGCGCCTCCCGCATTTTTTCACATCTCGTCATCCTTTAAATGTCCGAAGCATAAATTTGGTAAATTTGAAAACAAAATAGAATAAGTGTCGTTGCGTTATCAATTTCAAGCAAAAAAATATAAAAAAATCGGAATTATTTTTTAAAACCGCTTAAAAAGGCTTGTATTTATTTAATTTGTGTTATATAATATTGTACATAGTTACGATTAGCGTTTTAAAAAAAATTACACTTAATATATTATGGTTAGGCTTTTAAATCAAGCATATGTTTGACTTAAAACCGTTCTATAATATGAGGCGGCAAAATGCAACATATTTTGCCGGATTTATCGCTATGACGGCATTAAGCGAACGGATTTTAATCCGCACGGTGTACGGATTAAAAATTTAATTAGCGCAAGGCTCCAAAATAAAAAAATTACCGGGGAAATTTTTTGATATTTTTTCTTCGGACGGTATAATATATGTTAAGAAATAAACGAACTCTCCCGCGGCTTGCGGCGGCGTCCCACGCTTTCCGCGTTTGTTTTTCAAACTGCGCGCGTTTTTTTAAAAGTCTTTTTAAACCGAGCGGCGCGGAAGAACGAACGATAAAAAAATTAAACCGGAACGAAGTCCTAAACGCGCATAAAATAAACCGCGTTTAGCGTTGCTTTTCGGTAAGAAACGTTGAATAAAACATCGTTAAAGCGGTATCGATGCCGTATAAAAGTTATGCTAAACCGCGTTTAACGCCGCATAATCAAATCAATTCCGCGCGAAATGCTACATTTCATAGAATCCCAAGCTGACGAGCAAACTCTCGTTCACACGCGCCATCATATCGCCCGGCAACTCGCCTATTTTTTCTTTTAGTCTTTTCTTGTCCAGCGTGCGGATTTGCTCCAACAAAACCACGGAATTTTTCGGCAAGCCGTAAGACTGCCCGTGCAGATCTACGTGCGTGGGCAATTTTGTTTTGTTCATTTGACTCGTAATCGCCGCGGCGATGACGGTCGGGCTGTATTTGTTTCCGACGTCGTTTTGAACGACCAAAACGGGGCGGATTCCGCCTTGTTCGCTCCCGACGACGGGACTTAGGTCGGCATAATATAAATCACCTCTTTTCACCATAGAACGTCTCCCGAAATTTTTTGTTTTTTTTCGCGCCCGCCGCGCCGTGTTTCCCTTTTTAACCCGCGTTGACCAAACGGATTAATATATTTTTCATATATTTTTTTTCATTATTCCGTATTGCTTTTCCGCGCTCATAACGCCGTATTTTTTCTTTTTTTTGAATTCAAATTAACCAAACGGATTAACATATTTTCCGCATCTTTTTTTCATTATTCCGTATTAATTTTTTTTCGTATCCACCGCGCCGTATTTCCCCTTTTTTCCGTGTTAATGAAATTAAAAACAGCGGCGTTTTACGGTTTTTATAACGGTTTTTACGGAAGTTCTCTTGTTAATGATTGTCCGAATGCGGAATTTTAAACCTCTTTCGCCTTGAAAAATTTGTCGTAATATACACTTCCGTTGCGCCGTTTCAAAAAAATATCCCGCGCTCCCGATTGCGCTTAAACACTTGCGCCGCCGATGTCCGGCAAATACAATTATACCCCCGATTTTCCGAAAAAATAATAAGGACTGCCAAAAAAAAGCAGTCCTTGTTTCATTTTTTTATAAAAATTTTAACTTTCTTTGGCTTTTTCGTATTTTTCTCCGCTTATTTCTCACTTTTTCTTCGGTTTTTTCGGTTTATTATGCCTTTTATCTATTTCTCTATCGCGCTTTTTCTTTCGCTTTTCCGTGTTTTTCGACCTTTCCTGTATATTTCGCATCGTTATCCTTGCGCCGCGCTTTTTAATTTCCGGCGTTCTTTTCTTTCGTTTCTTTGTGTTTTTTGACCTTTTCGGCATAGTTCGTATCGTTATCCTTACGCCGCGTTTTTTTAATTTCCGGCGTTTTTTCTTTCGTTTCTATCATATTTTTTCTTTCGTTTTTCCGCGAATTACATAACGTATATTATGTAATTCCGTATTTCGCTTTCGTCTTTTACGTCCGCCTCGCGGGGCGCGTCTTATATGACATAAATTATATAATTATCGCTATATAAAAAACTCTTTTTTTCCTTGCCGCAAACACGCCGGATTTTTTAATGCAAAACTCAAATTTCCCTTGCTTCAAGTACGCCGGGTTATGCGATACGAAACCCTTTTTTCACGCCGCCGACCGACCGGATTCTTTAATACAAAACCAAACTTTCCTTGCCTCAAACACGTCTAATTCCGCAGTACAAAACCAAACTTTCCTTGCCGTCCGCCGCGCTTTTTGAAATACCGCGGCCGTCCGGCTTTCTTGCGTAAGCCTTAAAAGTTCCCTACCGGCAGCCGCACTTTTTACAGCCCCCGAATCCTCCGAAGCCGCCGCATTCGCCGTACTCGTATCCGCCGTCCGAATATCCGCCGCGGCACCCGATCCCGAACTCTTTTTCTTTGACGCAGCCGCAATTAAACGGCGGTTTTTTGACTTGTCCGCAGCCCGCGTATTGGAGATTTTCGTCAAATTTTACCCCGCAATCCGCGTATTCGTTCCATCCGCCGCCGCAATTTTTCCCTATAAAACCGCCGTTACCGACGCCGATATTTTGGTAATCGACCTTGCATTCATCCTTGCACAGACAGTGTTCCTTTATCTCGTAGACCTTCTTGCATTTCCTCTCGCAGCAAATCTTGGGTACGAAACAGGTCTTGCTCCCGCACCCGCTAAACCCGTCGGCTCCGCAGCCGCAACGGCATCCGCCGCGGTTATTAAATAAAAATCCAAACATATCCTCTGTATTCCCGTTATCTAAATTTTACAGCAAAATTCTCACTGCACTATTAATGTATGCCCCTCCCCGATGAAATGTTCACATTCGGAATTCGCAAAAAACTCCAAAACTTTAAATCCGGAATCTATAAAATAACTTCTTAAACTCACTCCTTGAAATTCATAAAAAAACGAAACTCTTAATCCGGAATCTATAAATAACCTCATAAACAACTCTTCAAAATTCACAAAAAAACTCCCAAAATCTCAATCCCGAATCTATAAAAATCTCATAAAACCGCTCTTTAAAATTCGCAAAAAACTCCCAAAATCTCAATCCCGAATCTATAAACAACTCTTAAAACTCCGCTTTCAAGCAACCTAATTAATTTTCTCATACGGTCTTTTTTACATTATAGATTTTTTTACATACAAAAAGGACAACCCCCTTTCGAAATTGCCCTTTGTGTTTTTTTATTAAATTTCATATTTTTTTACGCGTTTTTTGTGCTTGCACCCTCGCCTCTTTCCGAAACTTTCGATAATTCATTATATTCATTTTGAATCTTGTTCAATTTATTTTTCATGTACTTGTAACAAAAAAAGTATAGTATTCCAAGGAGTATACCGTATATTATTATCGGCAGCCCGTATTTCCAACCATCATTATTTGATAGCGATACCCACAGTACAATCCCCAAAATTTCAAAGAAAATAATAAGTATAGGGGCGGCGATCACAAGCGCTAACAATCTCAATTTATACATTTTTATGAGTTCGTTCATTTCAGTTCCCCCGTTAAGAATCGGCTGCATACTCGCCGTTATAGTCATACCGCGAATTCGCATCGCCGTGCGCGGACTTTATGATTTTACGTCCGGCAAAATCCGCCGTTTCCGCAGCGTCGCCGAATTTGCGTTCCCAAAAACTCACGCGCTTATCGCCGATCTTATAAACCGCCCGCTTGCCGTTTCCGTCTTTTTGGATTTGATAGCGGATTCCGTCTATCGAGAAATATACGTATACAATACGCCGCATATCGGCTTTTGCCTCAATGCCCGACCGTTCATTTTAGCATAACGCACTATGTAGTGTTTTGTCAACAGTTTTTATTAATATTTTTAAAAAAATAGTTGTTTCTCGTGAATTTTTCATACTGACGGCGCACATATAAAATTTAGTTTTATTATTCCGTTTGTTAATAAGGTATAAACAATGGAAAATCACAGCCGTTTTAAGCGCCCCGTTAAGGTTTTCGGCGCACGCGGTTTGATTGTTCTTTTTCTTTCGGCGATTTCCGTTTCCGCGCAAGATATGCGTTAAAAAAACAATGGAAAATCACAGCCGTTTTAAGCACCCCGTTAAGGTTTTCGGCGCGCGCGGTTTGATTGTTCTTTTTCTTTCGGCGATTTCCGTTTCCGCAACCGCGAGATTTAGCGAATAGTTTTCTATATCGATTTCTATAACGTCGCCGTCTATGATATACGCTATGAGTCCGCCCTTAGCGGCTTCGGGCGAAACGTGTCCGATCGCCGCTCCTCTCGTCGCCCCCGAAAAGCGTCCGTCGGTTATCAGCGCGACGTCCTTATCCAAGCCCATACCCGCCAGCGCGGACGTGGGCGAAAGCATCTCTCTCATACCCGGTCCGCCGACTCTGCCCTCGTAGCGTATGACTACTACGTCGCCTTTTTTTATTTTTCCGCCCGTGATAGCGTCATACGCCGCGTCCTCTCCGTCGAACACGCGCGCCCGTCCGGAAAATTTCAGCATACTTTTGTCCACCGCGCCGCGTTTGACCACCGCTCCTTCGGGCGCGATATTGCCGTACAGCACCGCCAAGCCTCCGCTTTGCGAATATGGATTTTCGAGATCTCTTATGACGTTTCCGTATTTTTTCGCCGCCGCCAAATTCTCCCCGACGGTATATCCGGACGCGGTGATTAGAGAAGTGTCTAAAAGTCCTCCCCTTTCCAACTCTTTCATAACGGCGTATACCCCTCCCGCGGCGTTCAGATCCTGAACGTGGTGTTTGCCCGCGGGCGCGAGTTTACAGAGCGTGGGCGTTTTTTCGCTGACGGCGTTTACCGTTTTTAAGTCGAATCCGAAGCCCGCCTCTTCCGCGACCGCCGCGAGATGCAAAACGGTATTCGTCGAACAGCCCAGAGCCATATCAACGGCAAGTGCGTTTTTGAACGATCTTTCGTTTATTATGTCGCGCGCGCGTATGTTCCGTCTCAAAAGTTCCATAACCTTACCGCCCGCGGTTTTCGCCAAGCGTATGCGTTCGGAAAAGACGGCGGGAACGGTGCCGTTGCCTTTTAGGGCTATACCCGCGGCTTCGAGCAGGCAGTTCATCGAATTAGCCGTGAACATACCCGAACAAGAACCGCAAGTCGGGCAGGCGTTGTCCTCGATATCCTTTAAATACTCCTCCGACGCGGCGCCGGCGGAGTACGCGCCCACACCCTCAAACGCGCTGTTTAAATCGAGAAATTTGACGTTTTGTCCGGCGCATTTTGAATTTTGAACGCCGCATTCGCTTTGGTTTTCGTATTTTGAATTCCGGATACCGTTTCCGTTTTGTCCGCCGCATTTTGAATTTTGAGCATCAAATACGCTTTGGTTTTCGCAAGGCGCGGCGACCGAAAGCATAGGTCCGCCCGAAACGAATATGCAGGGCAGATTTAATCTCACCGCCGCCATAAGCATACCCGGCGCTACCTTATCGCAATTCGGCATAAACACGAGCGCGTCGAAGCCGTGCGCCCGCGCCATACACTCCGCGCCGTCGGCGATTATTTCGCGCGAAACGAGAGAATAGCGCATACCCTCGTGTCCCATGGCTATTCCGTCGCAAACCGCGATCGTATTGAACTCGAAAGGTACGCCCCCCGCCATTCTTACGCCGTCTTTGACCGCCGCGGCGAGTTTATCCAAGCCCGTATGACCCGGCACGATTTCGTTCCACGAATTGACTATGCCCACAAACGGCTTTTTCATCTCGCCGTCCGTCAAGCCCAAACTCTTCAAAAGCGAACGGTGAGGCAACGCTTTTATTCCCGATTTAATGGTATCGCTGTTCATATTCCGCTCCTCATTTTTTTGTCCAATTCATTTTATCTCTCAGATCCGCGCCCACCTTTTCGACTTCGGATTCTTTGGCTTCCGCTCTCATTTGTTCGAAATTTTTTCTGCCCGTTTTATTTTCGCCGATCCATTTGCGCGCGAAAGTTCCGTCTTGAATTTCGGCGAGAATCTTTTTCATTTCTTTTTTGGTTTCGTCCGTGATGATTCTGTTTCCCGTCGCGTAATCTCCGTATTCGGCGGTGTCGCTTATGGAATACCGCATATACGAAAAACCGCCCTGCGCGATCAAATCCACGATCAGTTTCATCTCGTGAACGCACTCGAAATACGCGCTTTCGGGTTGATAGCCCGCCGCGACGAGGGTATCGAATCCCCCCTTCATAAGGGCGGTTACTCCGCCGCACAAAACTGCCTGTTCGCCGAAGAGGTCGGTTTCGGTTTCCTCTTTAAAGGTTGTGGCGAGAATGCCGGCGCGCGCGCCTCCTATGCCCGCCGCGTACGCGAGCGCGATATCCAAAGCGTCCCCCGTCGCGTCGCGTTCCACCGCGACCAAATCGGGTACGCCGCGCCCCTCCGCGAACTGCGAACGGACGGTATGCCCGGGACCTTTCGGCGCGATCATTATGACGTTTACGCCGTCGGGCGGAATGATTTGTTTATAATGAACGTTGAATCCGTGCGCGAAAGCGAGAGTTTTCCCGGGCGTCAAGCCGTCCTTGATTTCCGCGTCGTACAACGCTTTTTGCTTTTCGTCGTTGACCAAAATCATCACTAAGTCCGCTTTTTCCGCCGCCTCGCGCGCGCTGAAAACCTCGAATCCAGCCGCCTTTGCGCGCTCCGCCGAGGGCGAACCCGCGTAAAGCCCTATGATCACGTTTACGCCGCTGTCTTTTAAGTTTAGGGCGTGGGCGTGTCCCTGGCTGCCGTACCCGATGACGGCGACGGTTTTCCCGTCCAATTTGGAAAGATTGCAATCCTTTTCGTAGTATAGTTTTGCCATAATTACAGAACTCCTTATTATATAAAAATTTTTTATTTTTCCGCGGTACTATACCGCGTTTTTTGTTATATCCTTTGTTATACTATTTGTTGTATTATCCGCCATATAAACTCCGCGCCGTACCGCTACATCAATCTATATCCCGCCTCTGAAATTTTATTCAAAAGGCGCACCGTATGCCCGTGTCCGCCCACCTCGCACGTGATATGCAAAATCACTTCGTTTAAGTGCAGTTCCGCGCTCGCTCTGTCATACCTTACGGACACTATGTTCGCGTTTTCCTCTCCGATTATGCCCGAAATTCTGGACAATCCCCCCGGAACGTCGCGCATAACCACGGCGAGATTTAATTCGCGTCCGCGTCCGATGAGTCCTTTTTCTATAATTTTGTGTATAAAGCCCACGTCGATATTTCCGCCCGAGAGCAGGCATACCGCGTTTTTGCCGCTTATGTCATACCGCCCGTTTAAAGCCGCGGCAAGCGCGGCCGCTCCCGCCGGTTCGACTATTTGTTTTGTGCGTTCGATGAGTTCTATGATCGCCGATGCTATCTCTTCGTCCGACACCGTAACCATACCGTCTACATAATCCTTTATAATGGAAAAAGTCAACTCTCCCGGATTTTTCACGGCTATGCCGTCGGCTATCGTGAATATCGAATCCAAAGAGGTGTGTTTTTTCAAGGCGAACGAACGGCAAACCGCGTCGGCTTTTTCCGCCTGCACTCCGATTATTTTCACGGACGGTTTCAAACTTTTCACGGTTTTGGCGACTCCGGCGAGCAAGCCTCCCCCTCCCGCGGGAACGAAAATCACGTCCGCATCCTCCAATTCGTCTATAATCTCCAAACCCACGGTCGCCTGCCCGGCGATTATGTCTTCGTCGTCGAAGGGTTCGATAAAGACCGCTCCCGTTTCTTTTTGGATCTCGACCGCTTTGGTATGCGCGTCGTCGTAGCAGTCGCCGAACAATATAACTTTTGCGCCGTAGTTTTCCGTCGCGGAAATTTTCGCTATGGGCGTGCTCCGCGGCATTACGATCGTCGCTTCTATACCGTTTTTCTTTGCGGCGAAAGCGACTCCCTGCGCGTGATTTCCCGCACTCGACGCTATAACGTCCGTTATAGAGCCGTTTTGTTTCAACTTCGCGATTTTGTTATATGCGCCGCGAACCTTGAACGAACCGGTAAGCTGACGGTTTTCGCATTTCAAATACACTTTGCCGCCCGTTATGTCGGAAAAGCGCGAGGATTTTTCCAAAGGTATTTTATGAATGACCTTTGACAATCTTTTTTTCGCTTGAAACACATCGGATATTTCCATAAAATCTCCTTAAAATTTTAGAATTTGCGCGTATTCCTTTCGTTTATGCGCATATGAATTTCAATTTTTCTAATTCCCGTTTCCTCTGAGCATCGCCGTCGTTCCCGTCCGCGAAACCTCCAAAACGCCGAAGCACTGCATATATTGCAAGAACGCGTCGAGTTTATCCTCTTCGCCCGTTATCTCCACGATCATAGATTCGGGCGTCATATCCACGACTTTGCCGCGAAAAACGTTTATCGCCTCTATGATGTGCGCCGAACCGCCGCCGTTATGCCGTATCTTGACAAGCATAAGTTCGCGTAAAACGGCGGGTTTTTCGATCACGGCTTCCGCGTCGATCACGTCCACGAGTTTTTTCAACTGTTCGCGGATCTGCTCCACCAAATCGTCGCCGCATTCGACGACGACGGTCATTCTGGACACGCCCGGGGTATTCGTCCTGCCCACGCTCAAATTGTCTATATTATACGCCCTTTTCGCAAAAAGCCCCGAGATTCGCGTCAGCACGCCGTATTTATCGGCGACGAGTAAAATTATCGTGTATTTTTTTATCATATAAATAACCTCCGGAATTTAATTTTTTTATCAACGCTCTATACCGCGTTTTTTACGCCGTTTTTCATATCGCATACGTTATAATTTTCCCCGATCCGGCGCGCCGCGGTTTTCACGCCGCGTACGTTATACCGTACGTTGCGAAAATAACGCCCTTTTACCTGATTATGATATCCTCTATCCCTCCGTTCGGCGGTATCATCGGAAAAACGCTTTCATCGCAATCTATCACGCAATGAATCAAACTCGGGCGCGTTTCGTTTTTCGCCGTTTCGAGCGCGGTCATAAGATCGTCCGCGTTATCCGCCCTCATACCCTTCGCGCCGAACGCCTCGGCAAGCCCGGCGTAATCGGTCTTTCTGTTCAACGCGCTTTCCGAATAGTGTTTTCCGTAGAATATGGTCTGCCATTGTCTGACCATACCCAGCGCGTTATTGTCAAGCAATACCACCGTAAGCGGAATATTATTCGACACGGCAGTCGCCAACTCGTTCAAATTCATATGAAAACTCCCGTCGCTCGTGAAAAGCACCGCCCGTTTGCCCGAACCTATCGCCGCGCCTATCGCCGCCCCCATTCCGTAGCCCATAGTTCCAAGTCCGCCGCTCGTCATAAAGGTACGCGGCTTCTCGAACCCGAAATACTGCGCCGTCCACATTTGGTGCTGTCCCACGTCCGTCGCCGCGACGATATCCGCGCCGAACACTTTTTTCACCGATTCGACGATGACCTTCGGCGGTAATTTATTAGACGAATGTTCGATATTATTTTCGGGGCTGTTTTTCAGTTCTTTGACGTAGCGCAGCCAGCCGTCGTCCTTCGCGTGTTCTAAATTCTTTAAAATCTCTTGAAAGATCGTCTTCAAGTCGCCCACTATATACGCGTCGGTCTTGATATTTTTGTTTATTTCCGCGCGGTCTATGTCGAATTGCAAGATCTTCCGTCCGCATGAAAATTTCCGCTTATCTCCCGTAACGCGGTCGGAAAAGCGCGTCCCGGCCGCTATGAGCAAATCGCATTCCGCGAGAGCCTTGGAGGCGGCGTATTTGCCGTGCATTCCCGCCAACCCCAAAAAACTGCCGTGATAGTCGGGGACGGACGTAAGCCCCATAAGGCTCGCCGCGACGGGCGCGTTTATCCTTTCGGCAAACTCTATAAGTTCGCGGCACGCGCCGGAAATGATCACGCCGCCGCCGGCGTATACGCACGGTCTTTTTGAGTTTTTGATCAGATCGATCGCCGCTTCTATACCGCCGCCGTCCGCCGCCGTTTTTGCGGCGGATTTTTGCGCTTGCGCCTTTTGCAGGCTCGCGTAACAAGGCGCGTTTTTCGCTTCCGCGCTTTTCAATTCCGCATTGCATTCGCCGTTTTTCGCTCCCGCGCTTTTCAATTCCGCATTGCATATCGCGTTTTTCGTTTCCGCTTTCAATTCCGCATTGCATTCGCCGTTTTTCGTTTCCTCGCTTTTTAATTCCGCATTACATACGCCGTTTTTCGCTTCCGTATCTCCGTCTTCATCATACTCCGTTACGCTCTTTTGCACGTCCTTCGGCACGTCCACAAGCACCGGACCCGGCCGCCCGTCGGCGGCGAGAAAAAACGCTTCGCGCAAGACGCTCTTCAATTCGCGCACGTCTTTCACGATGTAGTTATGTTTGGTGATAGGCATAGTTATGCCCACGATATTTACCTCTTGAAAACTGTCCCGCCCTATAAAATCCGTGGCGACGTTGCCCGTAAGCGCGACCAGCGGCACGCTGTCCAAATACGCCGTGGCTATCCCCGTAACGAGATTAGTAGCGCCCGGTCCCGACGTCGCGATAACTACGCCCGTCTTTCCCGTCGCCCGCGCATAACCGTCCGCGGCGTGCGCCGCGCCCTGCTCGTGAGCGGTGATAAAATGTTTTATCTTTTCGCGGTTCAAATAAAGTTCGTCGTAAATGTCCAAAACTCCTCCGCCCGGATATCCGAAAATCTTGTCCGCCCCCGCATGAATGAATTCCCTGATAATAATTTGCGCACCCGTTAATTTCATACTCTAACTCCTCTTTTTTTTCTAATTTTCCAACCCTCTGCCTCTTAAAAACTATTTACACACCCGTTAAGCCCTCACTCTAACTCTTTTTTCCCAATTTTCCCGTCCCTCTAATTCCTATTAAAAACGATTTACATATCCGTTAATTCCTCACTCTAACTCTTTTTTCCAATTTTCCAACCCTCTGCCTCTTAAAAACGATTTACACACCCGTTAATTCCGCACTCTAACTCTTTTTTCACAATTTTCCCGTCCCTCTAATTCCTATTAAAAACGATTTACACACCCGTTAATTCCTCACTCTAACTCTTTTTTCTGATTTTCCCGTCCCTCTAATTCCTATTAAAAACGCTTTACATATCCGTTAATTCCTCACTCTAACTCTTTTTTTTCTAATTTTCCAACCCTCTGCCTCTTAAAAACGATTTACACACCCGTTAATCCCTCACTCTAACTCTTTTTTCTGATTTTCCCGACCGTCCAAGCCCCCTTAAAAACGATTTACATATCCGTTAATTCCTCACTCTAACTCTTTTTTCCAATTTTCCCGTCCCTCCGATTCCTCTTAAAAACGAATAATATCAATAATAAAAGGCTCCGTCGCATTGCAACAGAGCCTCTTCGTCTTTTAAAACTCACATCATTATTGCAATGCCAAAAATTTCCTCCCGATAATAATACCGACAAGAATAACTACGACACTTATAATAATGACAAAAACAAAATTACCCATTTTTTTCAAAACTCCAAACCCTGTAAATTTCTTTACGATCCTATTCTAACAGATCAATAAAACTTTGTCAAACAAAAAAACGCTAAAAAATAAAATTTTCAACGTTTTTTTATCGTGAATTTCCAAAGTTATACCGTTCCTCACTTATCGAATATCTTTTTCAGCGGTTTTCATTCGCCTTTTTAACACTCATTACGGGAATTTTTTATATCGCCGCTCAACGATTGCACATTGTTTCACTTATCGAATATCTTTTTCAGCGGTTTTCATTCGCCTTTTTAACACTCATTACGGGAAT
>JAISNN010000058.1 GCA_031276195.1 Clostridiales bacterium | reverse complement strand
TTGCAAATTATTATAAAATGAATTATAATAATAAAGTAATAGATATCCTTAGAAGAAATAAATTACCTTGCGTCCGCATGAAAACTTTCAAATTTGAGGTTTGAGAGTTGAGTAATTTAAGAGGAGTCTAAAACCGTCCACAAAGCCTCGATTCTCGCGTACGCGTTTGAGAGTTGAGTAATTTAAGAGGAGTCTAAAACGCACGCCTACGCGGAATTCGGCGAAAAATGGTTTGAGAGTTGAGTAATTTAAGAGGAGTCTAAAACTTATGTAAATGTATGCCTCGATATCTTGCAGTTTGAGAGTTGAGTAATTTAAGAGGAGTCTAAAACTGCGTCGACGGGTTTATACGTCGTGTTGTTGTTTGAGAGTTGAGTAATTTAAGAGGAGTCTAAAACGTACGTCGCGAAAACGCTTGCCGCGCTGTTGTTTGAGAGTTGAGTAATTTAAGAGGAGTCTAAAACATTCGTTTACGCAATAAAGACCGTGACGCGGTTTGAGAGTTGAGTAATTTAAGAGGAGTCTAAAACTTGCGTTTTTTCCCCCGCGAACAACAGTAAGTTTGAGAGTTGAGTAATTTAAGAGGAGTCTAAAACCGTGAGGGTGTCGGTGAGCGTGAGGAATATGTTTGAGAGTTGAGTAATTTAAGAGGAGTCTAAAACTCGGTTTCGCCTTGTTACACAACCCGACGGGTTTGAGAGTTGAGTAATTTAAGAGGAGTCTAAAACACACTTCTTGTTTTTGCTTGTTCCTACACTGTTTGAGAGTTGAGTAATTTAAGAGGAGTCTAAAACCGTTGATCTTTTGTATACTTATTATAGTTAGTTTGAGAGTTGAGTAATTTAAGAGGAGTCTAAAACTGGGTCGAGTGGCTTATGGGGTGTCCGCTCTTTTGTGAGTTGAGTAATTTAAGAGGAGTCTAAAACTCGGTTACGCGCGCGAAAAACGCTTTGATTGTTTGAGAGTTGAGTAATTTAAGAGGAGTCTAAAACAGATTATAGCACTAACAAAAAGGGTACGGGGTTTGAGAGTTGAGTAATTTAAGAGGAGTCTAAAACCCTTTTATGTTCGTCCAATAACATCGCTTGGTTTGAGAGTTGAGTAATTTAAGAGGAGTCTAAAACACGCGAAAAGAAAATGGCGGTGTGATATGCGTTTGAGAGTTGAGTAATTTAAGAGGAGTCTAAAACCAGTTATTACGCTAACGCCCAAATAAATTAGTTTGAGAGTTGAGTAATTTAAGAGGAGTCTAAAACCGAGTGTATGGAAAAATCGACAGACCCGAAGTTTGAGAGTTGAGTAATTTAAGAGGAGTCTAAAACTTTATCGCGTAGTCCTCGATAGCGTTCCCAGTTTGAGAGTTGAGTAATTTAAGAGGAGTCTAAAACGTTTTCGGCGTTATTTGCGGGTGCAGGTTCGTTTGAGAGTTGAGTAATTTAAGAGGAGTCTAAAACTTCATCGGCGTTAATATCCGCGTTTCCGAAGTTTGAGAGTTGAGTAATTTAAGAGGAGTCTAAAACGTGAAATTTATGACGATGAGTTGCTTGCGAACGATTATATTTTCCCATATCACCTTGATTTTAAAATGAGCAGAATAAAAGCCGAAATCGATGATTTTTTAAAACATATACCGTTTAACGAAAGAAGATATACTAAATATTGGATAAATCTTGAAAATATTATAGAAAGTTGGGAAAATCTCGAAAAATATATAAACAAATCTGCCGAAAATTGTGAGGAGGAAACGAAGTAATGTCTGAAAATAATAAAGAAAAAAAAATAACACCGCAAGAAAGATATCATAAGAAATTCAGAAAAGATAAACTTATACCATTTTTCACACACACAGAGGCTGACCTTTTGGCAAAAATCGAAAGCGAACCTAACCAAAGCGGATACATAAAACGACTCATCAGAGAGGACATAGAAAAAGAAAAATTAAAAAAAAATTAAAAAACATATTAAAAACGCTTGACATAGTTATATAACTATGTTATAATATAAGTACGATAAATAAACAGGACGCGGACGGGGATGCCGTCGGTCGAAATTTGAGAGTTGAGTGATTCAAGAGAAAAATTTGTAATAAAAGCGGTTGTGGTATGAGTTTTGAAGTGGCGGGATTTTGAAAGTTATACGGCTGAAAAAAAATCATACTGTAATTTTATAAAAACACACGGACGCAAGAATATCATAGTGCAATTTTATAAAAACATACGGACGCAAAAGATCATAGTGTAATTTTATTAGAATATACCGATGTAAAAAGATCATCGCGCGATGTCTTTATAAAAGCGATATTAAAAAACATACGGTCGAAAATTTTATTTTTCTAAGGGAAATTATTTAATGGACAGAAAAACTTTGACATTCGGAGAAAGCAACGTCGCGGCGTTGGCGGCGTTTTTCGGGGCTCTCGGCGGGACTCTTATTTTGTCCGCGGTCGCTTTGCTTATCGACATTCCGACGGGCGGTTCGTTTTCCTCGTCGGACGGATATTTGCTTTTGACCATGGTTTCCACGCAGTTTTTGATGTTTGCGGGGGCGTTTTTTTATCTTTCCGTTTTTCGGAGGGTGAACTATTTCAAGTTGTTTTCGTTCGGCTTTGACAAGTTGGACGCGAGAAAAACGGGGCTGCTTTTGCTGATAACCGTCGGGTGTATTTTGCTTTTTGTGCCGTTTGCCGAATTGTTCGTTTGGGCGTTGACGCTGACGGGGTATAAGCCGATCGGCGGCGATATTTCTTTCGGAGAGGGTTTCGGCGGGATCTTGACCGTCGTTTTTGCGGCGGCGGTTTTGCCTGCGGTATTCGAGGAGGCGTTGTTCCGCGGGGTATACCTCAACGGAGCGAGGAAGCGCGGCTCGTTTTTTGCCGTGGTCTATTCGGCGTTTATTTTTATGATATATCACGGGAATCCCGTTCAGACGGTACATCAATTCTTTTTGGGAATCGTACTCGCGTATCTCGCGGTCGTTTCGGGGAAGATCGGGTACGGTATAGCGGTGCATTTTTTGAATAATTTTATCGCGGTTTTGCTGTCGTTCGTTCCGTTTCAAGAACTTTCCGCCGGCTGGACGGCGTTTATGTATGTCGTTTGGGTTTTGGCGGGCGCGATAATTTTAATTCCATCCTTAAAGGCGTTTTCGAGAATGAGCGAGAAGGAAAGAAATCCCGCGGAGGAGCGCGCGCGCGCCGAGAACGGAGGTTTTTTTGCGACGGTCGTTTTTGATATAACGAGTACGTTTTCAAAAATATTTAAGTTGATTACCAAAAAAGGGGAGATAAAAAAGGGTATAGAAGCGTTTAATTCACGCTACGACGGTATCAACGAATTCAACGGGGAAATCCCGGACGACGTGGTTTTTGCATTCGGAAAAAACGAGGGTAAAAAGTTGCCCGTGTCGGCGGTGCTTTTGATCATAGGGTTTGCGGCAATGTGGCTCGCCGCGCTGGTTATGGGCTTTTTTAATATCTATTAAAACCAATAAAAACGGCGGTATAGTGCCGCGAAAAAAACAAAGAAAACGGCGAATAAGAAAAAGCAATAAAAACGTGCGAAAACATCGCGGAAACGAGTGCAAAAACGGCGGTACAATACCGCGGAGAAAAGAGCCGTTAAAAAGCGAGTGCGAAACGGTATACGCTATCATAGAAAAACGGATAAAACGCGATTTTATATCGTAAAAATATTAGAAAAAAATCAATAAAAACGCGGTGTAAAAAACGGTCTGAAAATTAATAAAAAACGCGGTACTATACCGCCCCAAAAAACAAAAATAAAGACACAAAAGGAGAGCAAAAAAATGGACAAGTCAGTAAAGGAAAGAGCCGGAAAAAACGTTATGGCGTTTATCAAAAAGTTTGAAAAACACGGTCCGCGTTTGCCGGGCAGCGCGGAGGAGCAAAAAGCCGCCGAGGCTTTGGTAAAAGAGGTTAAACTCCAAACGGGTTTGGACGCGAAAAAAGAGGAATTTGAAATTCATCCGCGTTCGGGCGTCGGTGCGATTCCGTACCTCGGGGTCGCCGTATACATAGCCTTGGTCTTTTATTTTTTAAGCCTCATTCCCGCCGTCGACGCGGCGTTCGGAATCGTTTCGTTCGTCATAATGACGGCTATGTGGGTCTTTTCCGTTTCGCACGTCTTCCGTTATCAAACGTGGTTCGACTTCCTTTTCAAAAAGTCCGTATCGAATAACGTTATCGCAGAAATTCCCGCGAAAAGCGGCAAAGCGGACTATACGATCATATATTCGGGACACATCGACAGCAGTTGGAACTGGAACCTCGCCGCCTACGGAAATCCTTTAAAAATGATCCCGGGCGTCATAATCGGGATTGTCAGCGCGCTTGCGTTTTTTGTTTTTACCGCGATAAAGGCGATCGGAAATTTGAGCATAGCGGATTACCCCGTTATGATTTGGATTCCCGCGGTTTTGGCGGCGGGGATTTTTCCGCTTTTAGTGTTTCTTTCGTATAAAAAAGAAAAAGCGTCGCCCGGCGCGATGGATAATTTGACGGGAGTCGGGCTGGCTCTGGAAACCGTGAAATACTATAAAAACAATCCCGACAAAGTTCCCGACAATCTCCGTATCGTGTTCGCGGGGCTGGGAAGCGAAGAAGCGGGATTGCGCGGCTCGTTCGCCTACGTCAAGGCGCACTTCGGAAAAGAGGGCGACGATATGCTGATACCCGGGAAAACTTATGTCGTAAATATCGATTCGATCGCCGATAAGGACTATTTTGAGGTCGTGCAGGGCGATATTTGGCAAACCTCGTTTTTTGATAAAAAAATGTGCGATATGGCGTTCGACGCGATGGCGGAAACGGGCGTAAATCCGAAAAGAATCTATAACCCGATCGGCGGCTGCGACTCGACTCCCTTCCACAAAAAAGGAATCGAAACGACGACGATCGCCGCCCAAAACCCGACCGCAACCGACTATTATCACACCTTCCGCGACAAATCAGACCGCTTTAAGGACGACGTTTTGGCGGACGGATTCGAAACGGTTTTGCGTTTCACGGATAAGATTATCGAATACCATAACAAGAAAGGAAAATAATTAGAGAAAATTGACTTTATTCTTAATTGCAAGATAAGAAAGGAAAAGATTAAAGAAAACACCTTTATTTTTATTACAAGAGCAGACAAGCATATATTCATATTAAAATGAGGCGGCGCAAGAGTTAGTATCCGTTTGGTATATTTCCACAACGGATATTACCGCGTCGCCTCATTTTTTATGAAACGGTGAATTTGTTTTGTATAGATCGGTTTTATTCCGTTATGTTATATATGTGTTCTTCCGGCTTGTTGAGTTGGTTGTTTTGGGGAGTAGTTGCGGATACAGTATATAGGTGCTTCGTTTGTTGAGTTTGACTGTTTTTTGTGATTAATCACGGGTACAGTATATAGGCGTTTCGTTTGTCGAGCGATCGGCTTCATTCCGTTTAGTAACATATTATGCGGCATTTTTAAAATCATAAAATTTTTCCGCAAAAAATTTTTTATGAGTTTCCAAATTGAGATACTAAAAACGGGTTCTAAATAGGTTTTCAACATAATTCGGTAACAATTCAATTCTCATTTCCTATAATCCATACAAATTTAACATTTATTTCATAAAAAGGTGTTATTTTATATACATTATGATTAACAAAAAAACGTTTCAAACGGCGGCGTATCCCGGGCGCAACGCGCTTGTGGATAATGTGAAAGGCTTAATAGTCTTTTTCTTTATAATAACGAATATCTATTTTAATGCAAAATTGTCCTTTAAAATGCCCGAATGGAGCATTCACGAGGGCAATGTGGTCGGTATGCCGTTTTGGGGATATCTTAATTTCAGCCTAATGGACTTGGGTCCCGCGGCGTTCTTTTTCCTCATCGGACTGACCGTCTTTCCCGTATTTTCTAAACACGTGGAACGCGACGGTACGCGCGCCGCTTATAAGCAATTTTTTATGAAGAATATGGCGATCGTCGGCATATTCTGTACGCTTACTTTCATAAAATCGAAAGTCTTAAATGAAAATTTCGATTGGGATACCATTCAAAGCGTGGGCTTTACGGGAGTTTTGTTGATGCCGTTTATGTCCGCCTTTATGCGAAAACATACGCTCGCAAGACTTATAGCGGGTCTGGGCGTTTTGGTTCTGTTTCATATTTTCCATAAGGAAATATATATTTTCCACGGCTATCAAGGCGGACTTTCGGCTTGCGTGGGATACCTCGGAATAGTGCTTATCGCGTCTGCTCTCGCGGACGCTATGAAAAAGGGGATTTTGCCGTATGCCGCGGCTTCCGCGTTTATTATCGGCGCGGCGGTTTTGTCCGACAAATTGACGGGGAAATCCGTGTTTTTCGAGGATTATAATACGACGTATATGCTGATGTCCACGGCGTTTTTAAACACCGCGTATTTTGTGTTCTATACCATAGATAAATTCCTTTTAAAAGGAAAAAGAATCCCGATTCTTTCGACTATGGGACGCAATATATTTTTCTATCTGATTCTTTCGCTTTTAATAATGGCGGTTATAATGGTCTTTATGGCGGATATTCGGCTGAATGAAGGACAACTTATAATGCTGGAAGTCGGCACGGTCGCCGTATACGCGCTTATAAGTATCTTTTTGGAAAAAAAGAATATAACGTTTAAACTTTAACGAAACAGTCCGCCGTACACACGCTTATATATAAAGGCTTATAAACTTAAAAAAATAGCCGCCGCCGTTATAAAAAGAATGTCTAAACAATAAAAAACCTGCGTAAATAGAAATCGCAGGTTTTTTTGGTTGAATATTAAATTTTGGTGAACCGTAAGGGACTCGAACCCCTGACCTCGACGTCCGTAGCGTCGCGCTCTGATCCAACTGAGCTAACGGTCCATTTTGTGATGGTAATAAGTTTTTTTGTGATTACTTGTTCAGCAAATTATGCAATCGGCAAATATCAAAAACTTTCTAAAATCAAGCCTATAATAGTATATATTATAAAATAAAATTTGTCAATTTATTTTATTGTGTTTTTAAGAAAAATTAATTTGTAAAATAAATCTACGTAGTTTGTAATAATCGGCAAATCTGTTCCGTTATCGCTCTATCCTCTATATATTAACTCTATCTATACGTAAAAGTCGTGTTTTACGTATAGATATAAATATTCATTTTCTCCCCTATTGCATATAAAAAAGCACCCGAAACATATCTTGTGAATATCAAAGGTCGATTTTTGTTTGCTCCGATAAAAAACATCTAAATCAATTTATTCCTTAATATCCAATTTTGCTTTAATTTCCTCGCGGTTATATTGCAGTATCCAATCGGAATATTTCAAATATACTTCTTTAAGGAATTTTTTGTCGTCTATGACCACGTCGCACCCGCGATTGTCATAAATGTTCAAGACTCTTTTGAATTTTGTATCACAAAATATGATCTCCGAATCCGCCAATCCGAAAAAGCAAAACCTAAATAAACGGTCGTTGTTATAAGAAAAATTTCTGAGCAAATATACCGTACTCGCTACATCTTTATCGTTGAATGTTATTATAGGCAGCATTGTTTCTCCGCGAAAAGCATCGTTTATCAAGAAATCAAATGGAACGGGAACAAATCCTTTTGAATATCGCCGTATAATCAAGACTTCGGAACGGTTAGTCGCTCCGAACAAATCATCGTAAAGACCGTCTAAAAACTCAAATATATGGCAAAAATTTTCCGGAGATTTGCCTTCCAATTCAAATCGCAACGAATTTTCAAAATATGTTTGGTATAACGGAGTTTCGATTTTAGCATTTTGCATTCCGTCTATTATTTTTCGGTACTTTTTTGCATTAAATAACATTTTTTCACCGCGCCTATTATTTTTATTGTATTGCACTATCACTTTGGAGATTTTTGAGCGACCATATGCGAAAATAGTTTTATATAGTTTTATTAGGCTAAGAGTTTTTATTTGATTTAAAACCGCATATTATGCGGGGGCAAAACGGATTAAAAGTTTAATTGGTATAGTATATAATATATATAAATAAAAAACTTGAATCGTTTTTTATTGTGCACTTCTTTTCCTCTCGCTTAACGAGCGGATATATGCCGTTACGGTGCGCGTATAATAGCCGATCATATCTTCGTCCAAATATCTGTCGTTTTTCGTATGCGCGTCTTTCAGTTTGCAGAGCGGATAAAAAAAGCGTTTAGAGGTCGAGATAAAAGTCATCGCGGCGGCATCGCGGAAATTATTCGCATCCGTCGGCAAAAGCGAAGTTTTAAATACGGTGATTTTTCCATCGCCGAGCGCGTCGTGAGCCTTGGTTTGGTTGGCTGTTTCGGATTCTTTTTCCGCGTAAGTGCGGTTCCCGTCGTCGTGCGCGTAAGTATTTGTTAAGTTTGAGTTTTTAGATTCTTTTCCCGTGTAGACGCGGTTTCCGTCGTTATCGGGTGCGAACGCCTTGATTTGGTTGGCGAGTTTTTGTCCTTCTTCGGTGTAGACGTATATGTTCAAATCCTTATCTCTCCCGCCCACGCAGTCGAAATTCAGAAAAATTTTCGACCGGAACACCTCCGGTTGCAATGCGGAAAGCAAGCGTTTTCTAAATTTTTTGGAGCCTTGCGCGCCCGTTTCCTCTCTGTCAAAAAAGACGAAACAAAGCCTATTCTTCATTTCGGGACATTCTTCGGCGATTTTTGCGGCGATTTCCATAATCGCGATACAGCCGCTTGTGTTGTCGTTGAAATTGAATTCGTTATCACGCGAAAAGTTCGATCCCGCCCAAACCAAGCCCAAAAGGAAGTAAGCGATCGCGGCATACCAAGAGACAAAGAACCCTAAAAGCGCGGTTACGCCGAAAGCGATAAAGATGTATCCCAACCCCATAAAGACGTCGGCAACAATCCCCGCCTTATTCGTAACGAAAAAGGACGGCAGCGTCGCCGCGTTTTTTGGCGTATCGTAATGTGCCGTGAGGAATATTTCGGCTTTGGTTTCGTCGCCGAAAACGAGATTCGCCGCGCCCTTAGCGTCGCCGAAATCCCCGTCCGCGCGTCCGTCGTAGCCGTGTTCGGACATATATTTTTTCACATAACCGAAAAAATCCGCCTTTTGCTCTCCGTGCGCGCGCACGCGGTATCTCTTGTCGGCGCACAAATCCGCGTTCAACTTTTCAATCATAATATGTAACTCCTTATATAATAATTTCGGTAATGATATTGTATTTTTTGTTCTTATATATAGTGTTTTATGTGGTAATAATCGCACTTTTTTATTGTTGCATATAGTAATTTTTACATAATGACATTGCGTGTCTTACCGTTTACGCTTAAAAGATATAATACCCGACCATCCGTTTTTTAAAAATTCCGCTTATATAAATCGGATTTATATTTTATACAACCGCTTACAAACACTCTTTTTTTATGCGTTCATATTCCGCGCTTTCGCCGTCCGTCAATTCGTCCAACCGATCCGTACGTTTTAACGCGAGAATTTTCGTAACCAGTCTGCTTCTTTCGGGGCTTGTTTTCAACTTTGCCGCCACAAAAAACGAGATTATAAGAGCAACGACCAGAGGCGCGGCGACGACGAAACGCAACGCGATAATCGCGCTTTCGGGTTGCGCGCTTGCCGCGACGATTCCATCGGCGTTCGCGGCGGGTTCCAAAAAGCCGCTCGCGTCAAGTATGATACCCGCCAGACCGATCAGGACGGCCGACAAGAGTTTTTGCATAAATGTCATAAGTCCGCTGAACGCGCCCGCATTTCTCGTCCCCGTTTTTAGTTCGCCGAGATCCACGACGTCCGGAAAGATATACCACGGCATAAGCTGACAGCCGGCCATACCCACTCCGATCGCGGCGGCGACTGCGAATAAAAAATAATCGTTCCAATCGGGCGGATAAAAGCAAAGTAAAATTACGCCCGCTATATAAAAAGGTATGCCCGCGCGGAACAAAAACGCTTTCGAGTGTTTTTTCATTAGCCGCCCGTGAACGGGAATCATAAGAGCCAAAAAGAACATCATAACGCCTAAAATCGAAAACGCGCTGAAATCGATATCAAGTCCGAATTCCGCCATAAGGATTATTTCCGAGCCGACCAAATCGGCGCATGCGAGCGTCGCGGCATATATAATGACGAGATAGACGAAAGATTTTTGTTTTAGCGGCGCGAAAAACGCTTTGAGAGAAAAGCGCGTCCGTTCCGCGGGTACGGGCAGCCTTTCTTTCGCGTAGACCGCAGATAAAACGGTGGGTACGGCATACATTGCGCCGAATACAAAAATCATAATCAAACTAAAAGCGGTAACGGATATTTTTTTGTCTTGCAACGCCTCGGTCAATATGATCGGCACACCCGCGGAAACTATGCTGGACAAAAACGAAATGACCGTCCGGAGAGTATTGATCTTGTTGCGTTCGTCGTGGTCGGCGGTTATCTCCGTCGCCAAGGCGGCGCAAGGCACGACCAGCATAGACGACACCGTCGAAAACATCAAATACGCCGCGAGATATATTATGAATTTAAATGTTTGAGACGGCAGATCGTATAGGGGCAAAAAAAGCATCGCGAACGCGAATACGATAAATATGCCTCCGGCGAATATGTACGGACGGCGGCGGCCGTGTTTGCCGCGTGTGTTGTCGCTCAAAATCCCGACGATCGGATCGGCGGCCGCTCCCCACACTCGTCCGATCATAACGATGATTCCGGCGGCGGAGGCGGTCAAACTGTTCGCGTAGAGAAAGACGGTATAGACGGCGAGAACCAGCCCGAACGCCCCCGCGTTAAAATCGCCGATCGAAAATAAAAAACGTTCTTTCGCCGACAGTTTGACGGCGTAATTTGCGCCCGCTTCCGCGGTTTTGTTTTCCGTTTCCATAATTAATATTCTCCGTAATTTTTTTATTTTTGACAACTTTATATAACATTTTACGCCGTAGAATTATAGTTTTTCCGCGGTACTATACCTTATTTTTCATTAGCGGATTTCGGACGGTTTTTAAAGCCTTTTTATACCGCGTTTTACGGCGTAAATTCATAGTTTTTCCGCGGTACTATGCCTTATTTTTCATTGGTGGCGGATTTCGGGCGGTTTTTAAAGCCTTTTTATACCGCGTTTCACGCTGTAAATTCATAGTTTTTCCGCGGATTCCGTATAGTTTTTAAGCCCTTTCATATAACATTTTACGCCGTAGAATTCATAGTTTTTTCGCGGCATTATAATCTTAGCGCGGTATCTTATATTCCCCTCCGCGGAATGGGGTAATGAATGGGCAAAGCGACCTATCTAACAGTTAAATACCCGTTCACTCCGCTATATTATTTTTCAAAAAATCATACGCCGCGTCGGAATGTTTGACGATCTGTTTTGTGTTCAAAAAATTATCACGGTTGGTATGTATGTCCTTAGATTCCAGCAATGAACTCACCCCGTACCTTTTCGACGCGGCGCAAAAACTTACCGAACGCATCTCCTTAAAGGCGTGCGTATCCATATTGACAATCCCCCATTTATAGACTTTAAAATCCCCGCTCTCCGCGATTTTGTTCGCGATTTCCAGCCCTCCGTCCGTATTTGTAACCAAAAAATTCAGCGGATCGCGTCCGCCCACGCAGTCGAAGTTCAGATTGATTTTTTCGGCGAGTTTTTCACTCCCGAGCGTTTCGAGAAGACGTTTTTTAAGTTTTTTCGCGCCTTTAACTCCCGCCTCTTCCTTATCGGTAAAGACGAAACAGAGTTTGTTTTTTAGTTCGGGGCGTTCCCTTGCTACCTTATCGGCGATATAAAACAGCGCGATACAGCCCGACATATTGTCGTTAAAATTGAATTTATTGTCGAATATGAAATAATTCGGGAATACCCACGCGCTCATCAGCGCGACCCACAAAACCGAAAGCCCGAAATGTACGTTTATGCCAAGCAAAACCGCGGGAATTACCACGGCGGCAAGCACAAACAGCATCGAAAAACCTTGCGCGAAAAATCCCGCTTTGTTAAAAAGGAACATAAACGGTTTAAGTCCGGCGTTGTTTTTCGGCGTGTCGTAGTGCGCCGTCAAAATCACGTCGGCGGTATTCTCATCGCCGAAAATCAAATTTACCTGATCTTTTTTGTCATCAAAATCGCCGTCGGCGCGTCCTTTTCCGTAACCGCGGGCGGCAAAAAATTCATCGGCATAGGCGAAAAATTCTCTCTTGACCGCTGGCTTGCGGCGCACGCGGAATTTTTCATCGAAGCAAAGGTCTTTTTCCAAACGTTTCAAAAGTTCTTCTTTCATAATATACGGGTACCTCCGTTAGTTTTTTGATTATAAATAGTTGTTTTTTTGCTTGTAAATACGCGGTATAGATCCGCCTTAAAGCGGATAAACAAATCATACTTTTTATTCTGCAAGTTTTCCAATCAACGCGTAATTTTTATATATTGTATAACAAGTATAACATATTTTGAAACGCTTTTCAAGTCCTTTTTTAAAATAAACATAGCCCTTATTTTAAACATAGCCAATATTTATATGTTTACTATGCTTTGATTATATGCTATATAAAAAATAAAGTCAACCGTTTTTTATGATAATTTTAAAAAACCGTATAAAAAATTCGGGAGTTCTAAATCTGTGCAATAAAAAGTCATATCGGTCAAGCAAAATCATCACGCAAACTTAGAACTATCAAAAATTCTATTTATACCTTATAAAAAACCTTATTTACGTATTCGGCAAAATTTTAAATATGTCTTATATCGTCAAAACATATAAGAAAACATATAAGACGACATATAAGACGTTTGACTTTCATAATAATCGATCGCTTATAAAAAAAGGCAAAAATACAGACAAATCACCGCATTGCGGATAAAAAAGAAAAAACGGAAAGATTGTAAACGTAATATCATAATATTTGCAACACTCTTTTTTGTTTCGGCTATTGACAAAAAGCGCATTATAATATATAATGTATTATATAAATCATAAAGGGGAGTGTTAACGTTATGTCAAACGATATAAACAACGGCGAAACCGCCGATAAAAACGCGGAAAATCCGGGCGCGCAGACCGCCGCCGTTTCAAAAAAAGACTTGTCCCCCGCGGAGATCACGCGGGAACTTTCCGTCGCCGAAAAAGCCTCTCTCGCCTCGGGCAAGAGTTTTTGGACGACGCAAGAGATCGATAGGCTGGGCGTTCCGTCCGTTATGATGACGGACGGTCCTCACGGAATACGCCGCGTCGACGAAACTAAACGAAACAACATTATGCAGCAAAGCCACAAAGCGACTTGCTTCCCTCCCGCCGTTACCGTCGCTTCTACGTGGAACAGAGAACTTGCATACGAGATCGGCGGCGCGATCGCCGACGAAGCGAAATCTCTCGGCGTAACCACCGTTTTAGGTCCGGGCGTAAACGTCAAACGCTCCCCTCTTTGCGGACGCAATTTTGAATATTTTTCCGAAGATCCATATGCCGCGGGCGAGATGGGCGCGGCGTTAGTCAAGGGCGTTCAATCGCAAGGAATCGGAACGTCGCTCAAACATTTCGCGGCGAACAATCAAGAAAAACTCCGTATGTCGATAAGCGCGGAGGTCGACGAACGCACGATGCGCGAGATATACCTTCCCGCCTTTGAAAAAGTCGTAAAGGACGCTCAGCCGACCACCGTTATGTGTTCTTATAACCGTATAAACGGAACCTTTCTTTCGGACAACAAAAAATATTTGACGGACATTTTGAGAGACGAATGGGGTTATCGCGGCATCGTCGTCAGCGACTGGGGCGCGGTCAACGACAGAGTTAAGGGAATTCAGGCCGGTCTGGATCTGCAAATGCCTCATTCCGCAGACGACAACTCGGTCATAGAAAACGCCGTCGCGTCTGGCGAACTCAGCGAAAGCGATCTTGATAAGACGACGGAGCGCGTGGTAAAATTTGCTATCGAATGCAAAAAGAACGAATACACCGATCACAAAGCGGATTTTGAAAAAAATCACGCTCTCGCGCGTAAAGTCGCCGCGGACGGCGCGGTTCTCCTCAAAAACGAAGACGGCATACTCCCCTTGACCAAGCAAGATTTGGACGATTGCGTCATCATCGGCGCTCTCGCGAAATTCCCGCGGTATCAAGGTACGGGCAGTTCTAAAATTAACGCGAACAACGCCGTGAGTTTTACGGACTATTTGGACGCGCAAGGTTTGAAATACAAATACTTTCCCGGCTATTCCCTAAAAAAACAATGCTACAACAAAAAAATGCTCCTCGAAGCCCGCGCCGCGGCAAAAACGGCAAAGACGGTGATAATTTTCGCGGGATTGACGCCCGAAACCGAGAGCGAGGGTTTTGACCGTTCGCATTTGAACCTCCCCACGGGGCAGATTAGCCTTATCAATGAAATCGCGCCTCTAAACGGCAATATCATAGTCGTTTTATCGGGCGGCTCTCCCGTCAAAATGCCGTTTTTGGGCAACGTAAAAGCGGTTTTGAATCTCTATCTCGGCGGCGAGGCGTGCGGCGAGGCGGCGGCGGATATTTTGTTCGGCGCGGTGAACCCGAGCGGCAAATTGTCGGAGACATTCCCTCTCGCTCTCGCCGACGTATTCGCGAGCAAATATTTTCCGATGGGTCCCAGAACGGTTGAATACAGAGAAAACGTTTTCGTCGGATACAGATATTTTGACACGGCGAAAAAATCCGTACTTTTCCCCTTCGGTTACGGGCTGTCGTATACTAAATTTGAATATTCCAACCTCAAACTGAGCGCGGAGAATATCAACGAAAGCGACGTTTTGGAGGTTTCTTTCGACATTAAAAACGTCGGAAAATTCTTCGGCGGCGAGGTCGCGCAAGTCTATGTCAAGGACGTTGAATCGACGATTTTCCGCCCCGAAAAGGAATTGAAAGGCTTCGAGAAGGTCTATCTCGACCCGGGCGAAACGAAAACCGTGCGTATAACGCTTGACAAACGCGCCTTCTCATACTACAACGTCAATATTTCCGATTGGGCGGTCGAAAGCGGAGAGTTTGAAATACTGGTCGGTTCGAGCAGCCGCGATATTCTTCTCGAAAAATCCGTAAACTTTAATTCCGAATACAAAATCAAACACCCAGATTATAGAAAGTCCGCGCCGTCATACTACAAAATCGGTTCGGTTTTGTCCATTCCCGACGGCGATTTCGAGAAACTGACGGGCAGAAAGATCAACGAGAATCTTCCCCTAAAAAAGGGCGAATTCGACAGGAACTCCACGCTGGAAGATATTCGCGTTACGGCATTCGGAAAGGTCGTAGGCTTCGTGATCGGGTTGGGCGCGAGAATCGTCGCGGGCGGCTCCGAAAATAAAGATATGGTGATAAACACCATAAAAGACACGACGATAAGAACTTTCGGAATGATTTCTCCCCCGGCGATGAAATTCGTTTTAAAACACGTCAACGGCTCAAAGAAAAAAGAATAGAAATATATCAAACGCCGCATCTCTTGAAAATACGTTTAAATCCGCGCCGACGACTTGAATAAAAAAGAATAAACGGTAACCGCTATTCAAATAAAAAATAAACGACATACCCATATCTTATAAATCTCCTCTTGAAAATCCCTAAAAACGCGGTATAATACCGCGAAAAAAGACCGTAAATTTTTCTTTGCGGTCTTTTACTTTTTTACTATATTAGATTTACGAATGTATAATTATGCAATATTTATATATCATTATACATAAATCTAATGAATTATTAGAGAATTTTGACTTTTTTAAAAATTATTTTATAAAAATACATGCAAAACAGTTGCATATTTATAAATTTTATAGTATTATATTTTTATAACATTCAATATGGGTTATGTATTTATAGTATATATGAGTTGTTTTGATTTGTACATTTCGTGTGTTTCGTGTGTTTTGAAAAAGTGAATTTGACAGTGAACGGTGCAATAATTATCTTATAAAAGGAAAAATAATTCAAAAATGATAAACGTAAGCATTATAGGCGCGAACGGGTATACCGGTTTGGAACTTTTGAACATTCTTGCGGCGCACAAAGAAGCGGCGGTAAAACACGCCGTAAGCGTGGGAAACGCGGGTACGCTCATAACGGATATGTACCCCGCTTTGCTTGCATACCGCGGCGCGCGCTTTGAGCCTCTCGACATAGATTTGATAGCGAAAGACAGCGAACTTGTTTTTTCTTGTCTGCCGCACGCCGCGAGCGCGGAGGTATGCAAAAAGTTATACGAACGCGGAGTCAAAATCATCGACCTCAGCGCGGATTTCCGTTACGACGACTTGGCGGTCTACGAAAAAACCTACAACGTTACACACCCTTGTCCGGAACTTTTGGAGCGGTCGGTCTACGGACTTCCCGAACTCTACTGCGAAAAAATCAAAGCGGCTTCGATCGTCGGGAATCCCGGCTGCTACACCACATGCTCCATTCTTCCGCTGTATCCGCTGGTCAAAGAAAACGCCGTCGACGCGGACGATATCATAATCGATGCGAAGAGCGGCACGTCGGGCGCGGGCAAAAAAGCCGAAGTTTCCGGGCTTTTCGCCGAAGTGAACGAGAATTTCAAGGCATACGCCGTCGCGACGCACAGACACACAAGCGAAATCGAACAAGAAATTTCAAAGGCGGCAAAAAAAGCCGCGGCGATCTCGTTTACTCCTCACCTTTTGCCGATCACACGCGGAATTCTTTCGACTATCCACTTGAAACTAAAAAATAAACTCGTCAAAGAAGATATATTTGAATTATATGACAAATATTATAAAAATGAACCTTTCGTCATAATCGACAAAACCCCGCCTTCGATAAATTCGGTCAAATACGGAAACTATATTCGGATCGGCTTTGTCGTCGACGAAAGGCTGAACCGTTTGATCGTGATATCTTGTCTTGACAATCTCATAAAGGGCGCGTCGGGACAAGCCGTTCAAAATATGAATATTATGTTCGGAATCGACGAAACCGAAGGGCTGAAAGGCTTGCCGAGGCATTTGTAAAAAACCGCGCGCGGCGATAAAAAAATATAACGATAATGATATGATATAAATTATATAGCGCGCATATACAATATAATAATAAATTGTATAATATACGCCGCAAAACAATATAAATAAAACGTTAACTTAAATACAAACCGCAACGCAAATTAAGGAAAATTTTCATATGGATTCTTTATTAGAAAAAGCGAATATTCTGACCGAAGCCCTCCCGTATATCAACCGCCTTTCTCAAAAAATCGTCGTCATAAAATACGGCGGAAACGCTATGTTGAACGAGGACGTTACGCGCACGATTTTGCAGGATATCTCAATCTTGAAAATCGTCGGCGCGCGTCCGATTTTAGTTCACGGCGGCGGACCGGAGATCAATAAAACGCTGGAAAGGCTTTCGATCAAAAGCGGTTTTGTGAACGGTCTTAGGATAACCGATTCGGAGACTATGAAGGTCGTCCAAATGTCCTTGACCTCTCTAAACAAAGACATCGCCAGCGCGCTCAGTTCTCTCGGGGTCAGCGCGATCGGATTGTGCGGAAAGGACGCAAACTTAATAAACGTCAAAAAAGCCCCTCTTTTAAAGGACGGGACGGACCTCGGCTATGTCGGTGAGATCAAAAAAATCAATTCGGATTTCCTTTTGAAACTGATAAAAAACGATTTCATACCCGTCATTTCCAGCATCGGCGCGGATGATTCCGGAAAAAGTTTTAACCTGAACGCGGACACGGCGGCGGCGGCGGTCGCGGCGGCTCTTTCCGCCGAAAAACTTATCTATCTAACCGACGTCGACGGAATCAAGGACAAAAACGGCGCGTTGATAAGCGAGATCACCGTGGACGAAATTAATAAACTGATCGCGGAGGGTGTGATCACGGGCGGTATGATTCCAAAAGTCAAAGCGTGTATAGAGGGCGTCGAAAGCGGAATCAAAAGAACGCATATAATCAACGGCACGATGAAGCATCCGATACTTTTAGAAATCTTCACTGATAAGGGTATCGGAACTATGGTTTTAAAGTAACGCGGCGATCGGTGAATATCAGTGATCGGCGGTTAGTGAATGCGGAACGTTATAAATATCGGCGAAAGTTATTAGCGAAGGCGGTTTTATCGTATTTCACTTAATAAATCGCAAAAAAATAGAGTATTCTACGACGTAGAATACTATGCAAAACACATAAAACGAGCAAAATATAGAATACTCTACGAAAAAATTAGAATACTATGCAAACAAAAAATTGTAAAGTTATACCGTAAAACAAAAAAATACCCGTTCGTAAAAAGGAAAAAACTAAGGATTTAAAGGATAAAATTATGGACAAA
>JAISNN010000035.1 GCA_031276195.1 Clostridiales bacterium | reverse complement strand
ACGCTATATATTTTTAGACTTGCGCTTTTCTTTGACGTAATAGACAACGTACCACGTAAACAATGCCGCTCCAAAAATAGCGACTATGGGCATAATTATCATCAGAGGCTTGCGAACGGCTGAAATAATCTCGTTAGGATTATCCTTGTTATAGAAAAAAACTGCTTTCCCAATTCCTCCTTCGTCATTGTTGACGTATAAAAAGTTTTCATATCTCACACCGTCGACATAATAAACAACTCTTACGGTATTCGTGTCCACCTCAAATATTTCCGTATTCCAAACTACGCATTCATATTCGACCCACCTATTGTCAAAAGGTCTGCAATATCCAAAGAACACTCCAAAACCCACGGCAATGGATATTATGCAAAACCCTACCGCAAACAATAATCCGCCTAAAAGTCGTTTGTTTTCTTTTTTCTCCGCTTCACTATATTGTCGTTTCATTTATATTCCCCTCCATGAATTTTTTTTTCTTTTCAATATTCATCCGCAACTATCCGTTGCCGCCCAAACAACTCTTTCATTCGGCGGACGCTATATATTTTTAGACTTGCGCTTTTCTTTGACGTAATAGACAACGTACCACGTAAACAATGCCGCTCCAAAAATAGCGACTATGGGCATAATTATTAATAAATCATGTCTAACATATGGCATTATATCTTTGGGATTATCTTCGTTGTAATAAAATCCAACTCTTGTGGGACCACTGCTATCATTACCGCTTATGTGCAGTTCGTTTTCATATTTAACATTATCTACATAATAAACAACCTTAACTCTATTTGCATTAATTTCAAATATCTCTCTATTCCAAACAACGCACTCATAATAAACCCACTTTTCAAAAGGTTTACAATATCCAAAGAACACTCCAAAACCCACGGCAATGGATATTATGCAAAACCCTACCGCAAACAATAATCCGTCTAAAAGCCGTTTGTTTTCTTTTTTCTCCGCTTCGCTATATTGTTGTTTCATTTATGTTTCCCTCAACTTGTTTTCTTTCATTTTATTATGACAGTGTCCGCATTGAAAGATTTACCCTTTGGTTCGTTTTTCGTAATACTATGAAATTCTAAAAACCGCTTATTACTCTCGTTTTTCGTAATACTATGAGATTCAAAAAAACGCTTATCACTCTTGTTTTTCGTAATACTATGAGATTCAAAAAAAACGCTTATTACTCTCGTTTTTCGTAATACTATGAAATTCGAAAACTTATATCCATTTTTTGACCTCGATATATTTTTGCAGCACCTTTTCGGGAATGACGCTCGCGACAAATTGACTTTTTTCCGCAAGCGCGATTGCCTCCCCCAAGGATTCGGGAAGTTTTTTCGCGTCTTTCGACCGCCCCGTATTCTCGTCGTACGGCGGACACGGTTCGAGTTTTTTCTCAATCCCGTCCAGCCCCGCCGCCAAAACCAGCGCGAACGCGAGATATACATTGCAAACGGGGTCGGGCGAACGCAATTCCATATGGCAAAAATCCTTTTCGGAATTGATCCTGATCAAGCGGCTGGCGTTATAATACGACCACGAAACACGCGACGGCGCGGTGTATTTCCCGATACGGTCATACGACGACCTCACGGGATTCAAAAACAAAGAAATTTCGGGGCTTTTATCCAAAATCCCCGCGATAAATTGTTTCGCGGTCTGTCCGAGTTCACCGTTTTTGAGTTTGAAAAGGTTTTCGCCGTCGCGAATGAGGGTGATATTCGTGTGCAATCCGTTTCCGTTCATATTTTCAAGCGGCTTCGGGTCGAATTCCGCCGTCGCGCCGCTCCTCGCCGCGATCGTCGAAACCACCCATTTGAAAGTCAAAAAATTGTCCGCAGTCGTCAAAACGTCCGAATATTTAAAATTAATTTCATTCTGTCCCGGTCCCTGCTCGTGGTATGAACGCTCGGGTCTTATGCCCATTTTTTCCAGATTAAGGCAAATCTCGCGGCGAATATCCTCGCATTTGTCAAGGGGCGATATGTCGAAATATCCCGCGTTGTCAAAAGGGGTGCGCGTGGGATAGCCGTTCGCGTCGTTCTCGAATAGATAAAACTCGCATTTCACGCCGATATTGCACGAAAAACCCATATCCTTCGCCTTTTCACGCACACTTTTCAGGATGTTACGGCTGCTGCCCTCGAAAGCCGTCCCGTCGATGCGGTATATATCGGAGATAAACCTTATAACCTTGTCGTTGTGCGAACGCCACGGAACAAGCGAAAAAGTTTTTAAGTCGGGCTTCAAATATAGATCGGCCTTTTCGATGTCGAGAAAACCGTCCACCGCCGCGGTGTCAAAGGGAATCCCCTCCTCCATAGCCTTCAAAAACATACCGGGCATAACCGAAATGTTTTTTTGCACGCCGAAAATGTCGCAAAATCCCAAACGAATAAACTTTACGTCGTTTGAATTGATAAACTCGTAAATCGAGGATTCGGTGAATTCCATAATGACCTCCGTAGGATGTTTTTTTATGAACCGTCAGACGGTGTTTTTAGTGAATTATTTGATTGTGTGTTTTGAATGGCTTGAATGACTTGCCCGTATTTTTTATAAACGGCTTGCCGGCATTTTTAATGAATTATTCGGTTTTGTTTTTTGAATAACTTAAATGACTTGACCGTATTTTTTATAAACGTTGCCGGCCTTTTTATTCGGCGTTTTTATATTGTAAATATATTATACAACATTTTTTTATAAATATCAACTTTTATTAGGTACACTTTTTCACATAATACGCGAACCGATCCTATGACTGTTTTTAACATTTGCGATGCAAAAATTTCTAAAGAATAACCATTTCAAGCATATAAAAGTTCTGGAATGTTATAAAATAATTTATATGTTAATGATCAATTACCGGACGGCAAAATCAAAGACTCGTTTGATAATTGGATATTCAAAATAAAAAAGAATTTTTTTGATAAAAGATATTTTTTGATAAAAGATATTTTTGACGGAAATCTTAAAGAAAAAGAAAGGGATGTCATCTTAGAATTATTAGATAAAATTAATCCAATTATTGAAAATGCCGAAAGAACTTTTTGGGATAAAGTCCGCAATTTGATTAAATGGAGTTAGTAATGAAAAAAATAAAATGGCTATTAAGAACTATATGCATTCTTTTAGGTCTTACCGTTCCTATAATAACATTTATAGTTTTTACAATTTTTGATATTTCCCTAATATGGGATTCTTGGGGTGTACAACCAAATGGGGACATAAATTATCCTAATTATATGTATTTTTCTATGATATTTTTTAAATTATCAATATACTTTATTCCTCCTGCATTGTTTGCAATGGGAAATAGAATTGAAAATAAACAAAGAGTAGAAAGAAAAATATTTCAATATTACTTTATAAACGCATTAAATGCTTGGTTTCTTTTTCTTCTTATTACTAAACTTTTTGCTGATACTATCTTTGAAACCGATAGAATATTCAATATAACTTTGTTCAACAGTATTAAAGACATACAGACACTTATCGGTTTTGTTTTGACTGTAATTTTAAAAAGGAAAATAAATATTGAACCAGACAAGCTTGCACATTCTAAAAGCACATAACTATTTATGTTTTTGAGAAATAATGAGTTGATTATAAAGCCCATTTGCAATAAAATCAAGAATAAATGTCTTTTTCCGCTAAACAAAATTCTTTTCATCGAAATTTTTAGCGATAGCGTAATAGATGTCGCCGTTAAAAGCAAAACCGCGGTTCGGGAGCAATTTTCCCATCCAACGGCGCGTAGACTTTTCGGCTTCGGCGATCAATTCGTCAGCAAAAACGGAATCGTTCCCGATCACATCGTATTCGCGCCGCCGGAAAAACCTTTTCGACGACCCATCGCAAAAGTCAAAACTCGCGCTCACAAGGCGAATATTATAGTCGAAAACCTCGTCGTCCGTTAAAACCTTTTTCGCCTCTTGATCGTAGTGCATACCGACGATACCTTCGCGCGCCATATTTAAGAGTTTGCCGCCGCAAGCGGCGACCGTATCCGCATTCGGCTTTTCTTCGCTTATGACCGCGAACGCGGCGTAGATCTCCGATGTATCAAACTTAACGTCCGGAACTATTTCGGATTGACCGCCAAACGTATCCGCGATCTTTAAAAACACGCAATATTTCCCCTCGTAGCGACTCAGCCTTTCCCGCTCCGCTTCCCTGTCTTCCGCCCAAAAGAAACTGCCGTGTCTTTCGCCGTTCGACTCGGCGGGGTCCAGCCGGAACGCTATGACGTCGCCCTTATTAAACAGCGGCTTTTTCGTTCTCAGCCGTACTTTTCGCGGCTCGCGGACGTCGGTTAGCAGTTTCTTTTTAAACGCTCTTAACTGCCGCGCGCGCATACTCATCGCGCCGGCCTCAACGTACAGCGGATTTCCCTCTTGAATTTCCTTATCTATCAGCGCGGCGGCTTTGTTTTTTATATCATCCGGCAAAATTCCTTTTTTGTGCATAAAATTCGCAAGGTTATAAAACGCATCCGTCCGCTCGTCCTCGCCGTATGCCGAATCGAAATATTCGATCATCTTTTCAACCGCGGTATCGACGTCAAAGGACGCAAAAACGGCGTTTAGTTCATATTGCAAATCCATACTTAAATCGTTTCCGAATATGGAATATGAAAATTGTCCCATAAACCGCCTCCCGTAAAATAGACAAACAGCCGAATATTTTCAGGCTGTCTATTACGCAATTTCTACTTAAAATTTTAGGGCGTTCTAAAAACCCGTGATAAATAAAGCAACCGGTAACGCTTTTTATCACGAAAATTCAGAACCCTCATATTTTAATTCCGATATACGGTATTTTTTGCCGATGCTTCCGTATTTTATCTTTTTATTCGTCAAATAAACTGCTAAAAAACGTCCGCCGAATCCCGCAAATACCGCGGTACTATACCGCCGGTTTAAAGCGTCAATTATTGACGTATAACTGCTTATAAGGGTTCCGCATATTCGGCGTGATTCGATAAAAAACTCCCCCCATAATCTCCTCGAAGTCAAACCCGAACGCCTTCGCGAATTCCCCGATGTGAACCGCGGCTTCCGAAAGCGCGCTCCTCTCCGTCTTTGCGACGACAAGTCGCGAAGAAAGATTGAGCGCGGCTTCGGACGTATTCCGAACGAAAATCTCGCCGCCGTGCATACCGTTTGCGATAAAATCCCCCGCGGGGTTCGGCAATCCTTCGAGGTTCAGCACAATGATAATCCCGCCCGCCTGATATTCGCCCAAAAAGTTTCCCGACTTGCCGCCGATGACGATGACGGGTTTCAGGTCGCCGTATGATTTGATATGAACTCCCGCGCGGTAGCCGACGTTTCCCTTGATATACAGCGCGCCGCCGCGCATAGAATAGCCCGTTGCGTCGCCCGAATTGCCGTATATAAAGATTCTGCCGCTGTTCATCGTGTCGCCCGTCGCGTCCTGCGCGTTCCCGTTGACATAGAGGTCGCAGTTGTTTAGGTACGCCCCGAGCGCGTTTCCGGGTACGCCGTTGATTTTCAAGACCTTTTTTTCAAGACCGCTCCCGAGATATCTCTGCCCGTTGCAGTTGCAGACGATGATTTCGTCGTCTTGGCACGCCTTGATTTCGCCGTTTAATTCACGGAAATATTTTCCTTTCGCGTCTATCGTCATAAGTTTATTTTCCCTTTTTTGCATTTTTTAAAATTCACGTTATCGCCGCTTTTTCGTTTTTTCGCTTTGCCGAATTGTTTTATTTAACGTTTTTTATTTTTACCTTTTTGCATTTTTTGAATTCATATTATCGCCGTTTTTTCGTTTTTTTCGCTTTGCCGAATTGTTTTATTTAACGTTTTTTATTTTTGTCTTTTTGCATTTTTTTGAATTCGCGCCGCCGCCGCTTTTTCGTTTTTTCGCTTCGCCGAATTGTCTTATTTAACCTTTTTTTAGCCTTCCGTTTTTTCGTATGCCGAACGCGTATTCTTTCATTCCGCGCATTCTATATCTATCCCTCAATTCTTCGCTCTCAATACCTCGTCTCTGAAATTCTTCGGAAAGAGATTTAAGCCCGCATTCTCCGCAAGTCCGTCTATGTCGACGCCCGAAATATCGCCGCCGTCCCTTATCAGCGCGGTATAGATCCCCGCCCTCTTGAAATCGTCGATAAAGATAAAGCCTTTTAATTTTCCGTCCTTGACGAAAATTTTTCTGTATTCCGAAGACTTCGCCCGAACCGCTTCGCCCTCGTATACGCCCGCCGTCAAAATATGTTTTCCGAAAAAACCGATGGCGTTCATAGGCAGAGCGGAGTCAAAAGACGCGATCCCGCCCGCCATATTAATCCCCGCGGTTTCGCCCTGAATATAGGCGTTCGGGAGGATCGGGATAGCCGCTCTTTTCCCCGTAACCTCGCTGTAACTTTCGGTGCAATCGCCCGCGGCATAGATATCCTTGACGGTGGTTTTCGACTTTCCGTCGACGAATATCCCGCGCCCGACCTCCGCGCCGCACTCCTTTGCGAGTTCGGTTTCGGGGACGACGCCCGTACACACGCAGAGAATGTCAAAATCGAACGAATCGGGATTCGCCGCCGTCGAAAGCAAAAATTTCAAGCCGTAGCCTTCCAAGTGTTTCTTGATAATTTCCGCGCCGTCGTGATCCAAAATGCTGGGCAAAACCCTGTCCGCCATATCCGCGACCGTAATCTCCCCGACGCTTTTATGTATCGCCTCCGCGCATTTCAAGCCGATCAGCCCCGCGCCGAAAATCAAAACACGCGCGTTCGGAACTGTCTTGATCTTTTCTTGCAGTTTCAAAGCGTCGTCGAGCGTCATAAAGGTATGGTATTCATATTTTTCCAGATTCGGAATGCGCGGAACAAAAGGACGCGAACCCGTCGCTATCGCCAGCCTGTCATAGGGCAAAACCGCGCCGCCGCTGAGGGTAACGCGCTTTTTTTGCGCGTCGATTTTGAGGGCGCGCTCACCCTTTACCAGTGTGCAGCAGTTTTTTTCGTAGAAGTCGGCGGGGCGGTATTTTATCCTTTCGAGGTCGGTTTTGCCCTCCAAAAGATAGGATATTAAAGGACGTCCGTAGACGTGATAAGGCTCCGCGCCAACGACGGTTATCTTTCCGTTTTGGTCGGCGCGCCTGATCCCTTCGATACAACCCGCCGCGGCGATTGAGTTTCCGATAATAACGTAATCCATCACAAAAATTCCCTTGTTTTTATATCGCTTTTTTCGCGGTACTATACCGCGTTTTTTGCTATATACTTTATTATATATTTTGTTATACTCGTTGATATTTTTATATACTTTTCGCGGTTTTCCGCCGCGCCTTTTGTCATTTGTTAATTATATACTTTATTATATGATTTTTCGCGGTACTATACCGTGTTTTTTGTTAAATCATTCATTATATACTTTGTTATATATATCGCTTCACGAACGATTCTTCCCGTTATTCCAAGATTATAGCGCGGTTCGGGCAGTATTTGACGCACATAGGCGACCCTCCCGAATTCTCGACGCAAAGTTCGCATTTCATAGCCGCGCCGTCCGGTCCCGCGGCGACCGCGCCGTAAGGACAGGACAGCACGCAGGTAAAGCAGCCGACACATTTATTTTTGTCGATTTTGACAATGCCGTCAACCTTGCTTATCGCGCCCGCGATACAGCCCTTGACGCAGGACGGCTCGTCGCAATGGCGGCAAGAAACCGCGTACGAAATCTTTCCGCTCTCCTCGACCGTGATCCGCGGACGGATCGGCTTGTCTTTCAACGCGGCGGCGATATCCTCGAAACCCGAGTTCGCATAAGCGCATATATATTCGCACAAACGGCACTTCAAACACCATTCCTCTTGAACGTAAATCTTTTTCATCTTAATTCAAACTCCTTAACGTCTTCCCTTTTTAAGGCTGATTTCACGGTATAAAAACCTTTTTTTCATTCGGCAAACCTAAATAAAACTCTTTTTCCGGTATAAAAACCTTGCTTTTTTCAGCATTCGATATACTCGAAACAACGTCCGTTTTTCGCGGTATAAAACCTTATTTTTTATATCTTTAATCAAGCGTATAAAACTCTTTTTCCGGTATAAAAGCCTTGCTTTTTTTCAGCATTCGATATACTTGAAACAACGTCCGTTTTTCGCGGTATAGAACATTATTTTTTATATCTTTAATCAAGCGTATAAAACTCTTTTTCCGCGGTTAAAATAAAGCCTTTTAAAGCGCGGTAATTCTCATTCCCCCGCGTGCTTAATTCCCAAAATATCAAGTTCCTTTTGGCTGAGCCCCACGCCTCTCAACATAAGTCTGTTTCCCTTTAATGCCTCGATCGAATTGATTCCCATACCGCCCATCATTTCCTCGATCTCGTGCTTCCACGCGGTGATTAAATTCACCAATCTTTCGCTTCCGACTTCGGGATTCAATCTCTTTACCAATTCGGGATTTTGCGTGGCGATTCCCCAATTGCATTTTCCGAGATGGCACGAGCGGCAAAGATGACAACCGAGCGCAAGCAGCGCGCCCGTCGCGATATACACCGCGTCCGCGCCGAGAGCGACCGCCTTTACGATGTCCGCGCTGTTTCTAATGCTCCCGCCCACTACCAAAGACACGTCGTTTCTGATGCCTTCGCGCCTCAGTCTTTCGTCCACTTCGGCGAGGGCAAGTTCGATCGGAATTCCAACATTGTCGCGTATTCTGGTCGGAGCCGCGCCCGTTCCGCCGCGAAAGCCGTCGATTGCGATTATATCCGCGCCGCTTCTGGCGATTCCGCTGGCGATCGCCGCGACGTTATGCACGGCGGCTATTTTGACGATTACGGGTTTCAAATAGTTCGTCGCCTCTTTCAACGAAAAGACGAGTTGCCGTAAATCCTCGATCGAATATATGTCGTGGTGAGGCGCGGGCGAAATAGCGTCCGTACCCATAGGGATCATACGCGTTTTCGACACGTCCTCGACGATTTTTTCGCCCGGCAGATGTCCGCCGATACCCGGCTTCGCGCCCTGTCCCATCTTGATTTCGATCGCCGCGCCCGCATCGAGATAATCCTTAAAAACGCCGAATCTCCCCGACGCGACCTGTACGATCGTGTTTTTTCCGTAGCCGTAGAAGTCTTTATGCAGACCGCCCTCGCCCGTATTATAATAAATCCCGAGTTTTTCGGCGGCTTTCGCGAGTGATTTATGCGCGTTATAACTGATCGATCCGTATGACATCGCCGAAAACATTATGGGAACGTCCAGCGACAGAGTTTGTTTGACGGTATTGACCAGCCGCCCCGAAGCGTCTCTTTCGATGTCCTGCGAGATATGCCCCAGCGAAACGCGCGTTTCCATAGGCTCTCTGAGCGGATCGATCGAAGGGTTGGTAACCTGCGACGCGTTTATCAAAATCTTGTCCCAATAGACGGGATACGGCTCGGGCGTACCCATAGAGGACAGCAAAACTCCGCCCGAACCCGCCTGCTTATAAATGCTCTTTATCGCCGCGGAATTCCAATTCGCGTTTTCGCGGTACACGTTCGGGTTTTTTATTATCTTTAAAGCGCGCGTCGGACAAAGCGAAACGCACCTCTGGCAGTCCACGCAAGACATACAGTCCGCAGTCATTCTCGACAACTCCGCGCTGTATTTATGCACGAGATTGGCGCACTGACGCTCGCAAACGCGGCAGTTTATGCACCGTTCCCTGTCCCTTAGAACCTCGTATGTATTATCATCGTAATTTATCGGCATATCTTCCTCTCGCCCCTAAATAAATGTATATATATATTATGTCATATGTTTTTTGCGGTTCTATACCGCGTTTTTAAGTCGTTTTTTATCGCTTGAATATATCGTTTTCCGTTTTTTGTTTTCGGCGGAATATTATATATTATGTCATATGTTTTTCCGCGGTTCTATACCGCATTTTTTAGTTGTTTTTTAAATTGAATTCACGGGCTTTTTTGCCTTTTATCCGGTCGGCTTTCCAATATATTTCACCGTATGCTTTCTTATATATTTCCGCTCTTATTTTTCGTACAACTTCACCAAAACCGCCTCTCCTCCGCTCGGAGCCCAAACGCGGTCAAGCGACGGTTCGATTTCTCTGATCGCGCTTTCCTCGCTCGCGATATATACCGTATCGTTCTTTTCTCCGACCACCATCGATCGCAGTTTCAGCCTGTCGTTTAAGGCAAGCAATCCTCCCTCGAAGCCCACGATGATCGAAAAAGGCCCCGTGATCAGCAGGCTCGAATATACGGTTCTAAGATATGTCAGCCGTTCCCGGTCGCTTTCGTTCATCGTCTTGATCTTCTCCCAAAAGGGCGCGGCGATGACTTCGGCGGTTTCGTTTAGGGTAAGTTTTTTTCGGCGGACGAGATAGTCCCAGATATAGGTTATGACCTCCGTATCGGTTTGAAGCGTACATTTATAGCCGAACATCTCGATAAATCTTCTGTTCGCGTCATAGGACGAAATCTCGCCGTTATGCACGACGGAAAAATCCAAAACGGCGAAAGGGTGCGCCCCTCCCCACCAACCCGGGGTATTAGTCGGGTAGCGTCCGTGCGCGACCCAAGAATAGCCGCTGTATCCGTCCAGACGGTAAAATTCCGCGACGTCCTCGGGATATCCCACCGCCTTAAAAACGCCCATATTTTTCCCCGATGAAAAGACGTATACTCCGTCGAAAGAGGTATTGATTTTGAAAACGCAGCGCAGCGTATATTCGTCCCCGTCCAGCTGGCTGTCGCTCAGTTTTGTCGGAAGGGGCATAACGAAATATCTCCAAATAAGCGGCTCGTTTGTGATTTTCGGATGTTTTCTCGTGGGAATTTTCGAGAGGTTTATGATCTCGAAATGCTCCTCCAAAAATTTTTCGCAGTCGCTTTTTTTCGTCGGATTCGTATAAAAAATGTGGAAAGCGTAAAAATCCTTATATTCGGGGTATATCCCGTAACCCGCGAAACCGCCGCCCAAACCGTTCGACCTATCGTGCATAACCGCTATCGATTTCGCGATCGCGCCGCCGTCAACCCTCCGTCCGTCGCGGTTGATGACGCCCGAAATCGCGCAGCCCGACGGGATTCTGACCTGTCCTTCTCTCATTTGACCCTCTTTTTGCATAAAACACCCTTCTCTTGCGAATTTCAATCTGCATTTTTCTAAATATCTTTTTTACGGATTGCAATTTATCACTCTTTAATCTTGCTTTATTGAATTTTGATTTACCGTTCTTTAATCTTGCTTTATTGAATTTCGATTTATCACTCTTTAATCTTTCTTTATTGAATTTCGATTTACCGTTCTTTAATCTTGCTTTACGGATTTCGATTTATCGTCCGCTGAAATATCTCTATATACTTCCGTCTATCCTTCGCTTTTCCAATATTACTAAAAGTTTTTGAAAAAGGTTCGGAAAAAATCTTTTTTCAAAAAGTTTTTTTCGATATTAAAATCCCCGTTCCCCAAAAACGCCTTTCCCGATATACAATTCGCTAAAATGTACAGTATAAAAAAAGAGCCGCCCCTCAAAAAAACGTTGAAAAGCGAACTCCTTTGTTCGGTGATTAGTATTATACCACATAATTTAAGGCTTGTAAAGGGCTGTACGCGATTAAACGCATAACTTGCCTTTATAAAATATTATATATGTATAAATACAACTTATATTCTATAAGATTTCTTTTCTTTGTTTCTTCTTTTCTCGGAAAAAACTTTCGACGATTTTTGGGGAACGGGAATTTTAATATCGGAAAAAACTTTTTCAAAAAAGATTTTTTCCGAACCTTTTTCAAAAACTTTCAACGATTAAGCGAATCCGCCTCAAAAAAACGATATAAACGGTATATATGAAAATTCCTTTACCCGTTAATCGCCCTTTCCGTCTGCCGGCTTATATTCAAAAACATCAAGTTCCCCACAATATCCGCATTGACCGCAACGCGGAGAGTTGGTTACGGGCAGCATCATTTCGTTGTCCGCATCCTCGTCTACGCAATCGGAACACAATAAAATCTCCTCATAATTTCCGTCGTATTTGACGCAAATAAATTTCGCCGGCTTTCCGCACTTCTCGCACGGGAGTTGCGGCGGGATATTCCTCGCGATCAAGCGCACGGCCGCGCGTTGTTTGGGGCGTGCCGTCCGTTCGACAAAGGTAATTTTCGTTTCAGTCGACGTGCCGTAATCGTACATATGGAATATCTTTTCACCGGGGATAAATTCGTCGAACTTCCTGTTCTTTCCAATGCTGTTTTCGAATCTGCCGTCAACGCTAAACCGGCTCAAATGTCCGCAGCATTCCAGCCAAATCTTACGCAAAAATGTGTCTAACGCCGAAAGCGGTTTGTCGAGAGCGACATCCGCGACAAGCCAATAATCGGGATCGTACAAACCCTCGATAACAAGCAAAAAACAAGGCTCGTCGCCTTCGCTATGCTTTTTTAAGGCGTGATTTTTCATCACCGTCTTTTTCGCTTCAAATCCGCATAGATAGCAGTTTCCGTTGGTTGTGCTCGCCATCGACTTTTTCTCCGTTGTTTTTTATTTTATTTGTTTATTTTATTGTTTATTTTATTGTTTGTTTCTCGGAAAAAACTTTTTGAAAAAAGATTTTTTCCGAATCTTTTTCAAAAACTTTCATTATCTTTAACATATCATTTTATTTTTTTTGCCGATATGACGTTGATTTTGTCTTTAAAGAGATTTTTTCCTTTCGTCGTACGGCCTTCGATTTTTATATCCTCCGTATTAAATACGGAAAGGGAGCCGTCCTCTTTTATGACCGCGATATCGTAAGGCTCTTTGACATACGAAGCGTAGACTAATTTCGACCCGTTCTGCGCGCCGAATTCCAAAATCTTCACGCCCTTTCTGTATCTGCTCATCGGTTCGATTTCCCCGACCAAAACGCGTTTCGCATAGCCCTTGTCCGTGATCAAAACGATTTCGCCGCTGTCGTCGACCTGCGTCATCATTACGATTTTGTCGTCGCCCAATACTATGCCTTTGACGCCGCCCGACCGTCTGCCTTGTTCGGGAACGTCGTTTGTCTTTGCGTTCAGGCACATACCGTTTTCCGTAACGAAGAATATATTGTTGTCCTCTAAGACGTCCTCGCAGCCGATGACGGTATCTTCCTTTAAGACGACGGATTGAAACACGGATTTGTTGACGATATACTCCGCCCATTCGGATTTTTTGATCATACCCTTCGCGGTGAATTGATACAGCGAACCCTCGGGCGGTATATCATATCCGAATATTCTGACGATTTCCTCATCCTCTTTAATGTCGGGGAACAGTTCGCGGTACGGCGTCCCCTTGTCCTTTAATTTGACTTCGGGCAGCGCGTCCAGCCCGAATTTATAGACGTTTCCGAGCGACGAGAAAGCCAAAAGTTCTTTTTGGTTGTCCGTAAAGAATGAAAAATCGATCAAATCGCCCTCTTCGAGCGCGGACGGCTCTTTCGCGTAATAGCCGAAAGACTTCGCGCCTACGCATTTCAGCGTTCCGTTTTGCGCGGCTATATAGCCGTCTCTGAACGGTATGCTGTCGTCCACGGTTTCGACGGCGACGTCCTCTTGCCTGTCGACCAAAACGGTCAGCCGCGGGCATTTGAAATTCTTTTTTATGTCGTTCAATTCGTCCTTTATGACTTGCATTTGCAGTTTAAAGGATTTCAAAATCGCTTCCAATTTCTTGATCAGTTTACGAACCTCCGCAAGTTCCGCGACCAATTTTTCGATTTCGAGCGCGGTCAGCCTCGCCAGACGCATATCCAAAATCGCTTGCGCTTGAATGTCGTCGAGTATGAATCTCTCCTTTAATCTCTCTCGCGCCTGCGCGGTATTTTTGGACGATTTGATGATTTTTATAACCTCGTCGATATTTTCGATCGCGATGATAAGCCCTTCCAAAATATGCTCTCTCGCTCTCGCCTGTTTCAAGTCGAAATCGGTTCTGCGCTTTATCACGTCGAGTTGGTAGTCGATATAATATCTTATGATTTGCAGCAAGCCCAATTGTTCGGGTTTGCCGTTCGCGATCGCGACCATATTGATTCCGAAAGTCATTTGAAGGTCGGTATATTTGCACAGATATCTTATAATTTCCTCCGCGTCCGCGTCCTTTTTGATGCGGATTACGGCGCGTATGCCCGTCCTGTCCGACTCGTCCACGATCTCGGTTATGCCGCCTAAGAGTTCCTTTCTGTCCTCTCTTAGGGCGAGAATTTTTTGGAGAAGGGCGGATTTATTGACCTGATAAGGAAGTTCGGTTATGACCAAAGCCTTTTTATCGCCCGACTCCTCTATATGTATTTTCGCCCTCAAAATCACCTTGCCGCGTCCCGTGGCGTAGGCGGTTTCCAATTCGTCGCCGCATATAAGATATCCCGCGGTGGGAAAATCGGGGCCTTTTATGATATTCATCATCTCTTTTAGCGTTATATCGGGCTTATCGATCATCGCGATAACGCCGTCGATGACCTCGGTCAAATTATGCGTGGGAATGTTGGTCGCAAGTCCGATAGCGATTCCGGACGCGCCGTTGACGAGAAGGTTCGGGAAGCGTCCCGGGAGGGTGTCGGGTTCTTTCATCGTATCGTCGAAGTTTAGGCTCCAATTCACGGTGTTTTTTTCCAGATCTCTCAAAAGTTCCATAGCGAGAGGGGTCATTTTCGCCTCGGTATACCTCATCGCCGCCGCGCTGTCGCCGTCGATCGAGCCGTAGTTTCCGTGTCCGTCGACTAAGGGCATACGCATATTGAAACTCTGCGCCATTCTGACCATCGCGTCATAGACGGAAGTGTCGCCGTGAGGGTGATATTTGCCCAAACAATCGCCCACGATTCTGGCGGATTTTCTGTACGTCTTGTCGGGTTCTAATCCCAACTCCAACATAGTATACATTATGCGCCGCTGAACGGGCTTCAAACCGTCCTCGACTCTCGGCAATGCCCTGTCCAAAATTATGTATTCCGAATAGGGCATCATCGATTCGTGCATAACGCCCTCGATAGATTTGTCATAGATATTGCCGCCCCGCGGTTGAATTTCTTTTGCCATTTTGCGTTTTTCCTTAATTTATAGTATTCCGGTTTTTATTTTTATCGGATATTAGAATACTTCGGTTTTTTATTTTTCCGAACGATATAGACCGTCCGTATTTTCCGTTTATCGAATGTTAGAACGCTTACGTTCCCGTTGTTTTATCGGATATTAAAATATTCCGTTTTTTATTTTTGCAAAACATCAGAATACTTCGGTTTTTTATTTTTACGGAATATCAAAACACTCCCTTTCTCCGCCGTCGATTTTTAAAATACTCTTTCTTGCCGCTATTTCAATTTATCGAACAAGGTCGTCTTATTAAAATCGGCGTATTCGTATATATATCTCTTTCGCGGCTCGACCGCGTCGCCCATCAAAACCGTAACGATCTTTTCCGCGTCGGCGGCGTCTTCGATCCCCACGCGGGTCAAAGAACGCGTCTTCGGATCCATCGTCGTCTCCCAGAGTTGTTCGGGGTTCATCTCGCCCAGCCCCTTGTATCTCTGCAACTGATACGACGCTTTTCCGATTTCTTTCAAAACGGAATTCAATTCCTCGTCGTTATACGCGTACTGAACCGAATCCTTTCTCGTGATTTTATACAGCGGCGGCATACCTATATACACGTGTCCGTCCGTTATCAATTCCTTCATATACCGAAAGAAAAATGTCAAAAGGATCGACCGTATATGCGCGCCGTCCTGATCCGCGTCGGCGAGTATGATCACCTTATCGTATTTTAAATCCTTTTGGCAATAGTCGTCGAGAATGCCCGCGCCCAGCGCGCTTATAATGCTGCGGATTTCGACGTTCGCGAGGATCTGATCCAGCCGTTTTTTCTCCGCGTTTAACGGCTTTCCCCTGAGCGGCAAAATAGCCTGAAAGGTTCTGTCGCGCCCCTGTTTCGCGCTCCCGCCCGCCGAATCGCCCTCGACGATAAAAAGTTCGTTTACGGCGTAGTTTCTGCCCGTGCAGGCGGACAATTTTCCCACAAGATTGGAATTGCTCATACTGTTTTTTTGCCGCGCGACTTCTTTCGCCAGCCTCGACGCCTCTCTGACCTTTGCGGCGAGAATAGCCTTACTCAAAATTTTATCCAAAACGGGGCGGTTTTTGTTGTCGGAAAAATATTCTTCCAGCCTCGCGGATACGAGATTTTCGACGATTCCTTTGACCTCGACGTTTCCGAGTTTGGTTTTGGTCTGCCCCTCGAACTGCACGTTTTGCATACTGACCGCGAGAACGGCGGTGATTCCCTCTCTGAAATCCTCCCCTTGAAGGTTCGCGTCCTTTTCCTTTAAAACGCCTTTTTTGCGCGCCGCGTCGTTCAAAACCTTCGTCAACGCCGATTTAAAGCCCGTTTCGTGCGTTCCGCCCTCGGTGGTCGGGATATTGTTGACATAAGAAAAGACGCTCTCCGTATAGCCGTCGGTATGCTGAAAGGACAAAGACATTCTGAATTTTTCCGTCTTGTCCTCGATGAAAACGGGTTCGGCGTAGAGCGGTTCTTTCGCGTCGTTCAAAAACACGACGAAATCGCGAAGCCCTCCGGCGTAGTGATATTCATAGACTTTGAATTCGTCGTCTTGCCTGACCCGTCTGTCGGTCAGAATAATTTTAATTCCCTTGTTCAAAAAAGCGATCTCGCGCAGTCTTTTGGATATGATTTCGATTTGGAATTTTTCATCGAAAAACACCCTCTTATCGGGGAGAAATTTGACGTAAGTCCCCTTTTTGTCGGTGTTTTTGACGCATATAATGTCGGATTTTTTGATTCCGCTTTTAATTTTTCCGTCGATTTCGGGCGAATGGAATTCCTGACGGTACAATTTTCCGTTTTTGTGGATCTCGACCAAGAGCCATTCGGAGAGAGCGTTCGTAACGGACGCGCCCACGCCGTGCAGACCGCCCGAAAATATGTAGTTGTCGTTATTAAATTTCGCGCCCGCGTGGAGGAGGGTAAAGACGACTTCCACGCCGCTGATTTTCATTTTCGGGTGAACGTCGACGGGGATTCCCCTGCCGTTGTCGAACACGCTCGCGCTGTTGTCCTCAAAAATCGTTACCTCCACGGTGTCGCCGAAACCGTTGACGACCTCGTCCACGGCGTTGTCTACGATCTCCCAAAGCAAATGGTGCATACCCTTCGCGCCGGTCGTGCCGATGTACATTCCGGGACGCACCCGGACGGCGTCCAAGCCCTCCAAGACCTCTATGTCGTTCGCTTTATATTCGTTGCCCGCCATCAGTATTTCCTCGCTTTTTTTTATTTTTTTCGTATATGCCCGCGCCGCGTTTTTTTTAGGCTTTAAATCTTTATAGCCGTATCTTTAATATCCGTTTTATCTTTAATATCCGTTTTTTGTATCCGTTTTTTTAGGCTTTTTTAAAAACCGTTTTCACCGTGCAACGCCTAACCTTTTGTATTATACTATTACATTCGTTTTTTTTAGGCTTTAAATCTTTGTAGCCGTATCTTTAATATCCGTTTTCTTCGGCTTTTTTAAAAACCGTTTTCACCGTGCAACGCCTAACTTTTTATATTATACTATATTTTTGAGAATAAAAAAAGCGCTTTTCACCAAAAAAACAACTTTTTTTAATATATCTTTGATTTTTTCACCTCGCAAGCCCTTTATATATGTTATAATATTCCTATGTTTGATATAAAAAAATGCGATATCTGCCCGAACGAATGCGGCGTCGACAGACGGAAAACCGCGGGCAAATGCTCCGCGTATGACAAGCCCGTCGTCGCGGGATATTCGCTGCACTTTTTTGAGGAACCTTGCGTCAGCGGAACGAACGGTTCGGGAACGGTGTTTTTTTCGGGCTGCGCGATGCGCTGCGTATATTGCCAAAACGCTTCGGTTTCAAGACCTTTCAATGAAATTTTAAACGGAAACGGACAAAAGGAACTTTTATCGGAATCCTCCGCATACGCATCACCGGACGGCGTTCCGCTTTCCGCAAGTTATACGCGCATACCGGACGGACGCGCCGCGTTTTCAAAAAAACTCAAAGGTTCTGAAATTTCGCCCGCGGAATTGGCGGATATTTTCAAAAAATTGGAGGACGCGGGGGCGCATAATATAAATCTCGTCAGCCCGTCGCACTTCGCTCCCTTTATAATATCCGCTATAAAAAAATACCGCCCTAAAATACCCGTAATTTATAACACGCACGGCTATGAAAAACGCGATACTATAACGCGTCTAAACGACTTTATCGACGTATATTTAACCGACCTAAAATACGCGGATTTTTCCGCTCGGAATATGCCCTCGATCCGCTTGAAAAACACGCCGGATATCCCGGACGAAAGGGATTTTTCCTCCCGAAAAACGCTTTTAAACAATAACGGAAATCCGCCCCGTTGCGAAAATAAAACGGATTTTTCCGCCGCGAAAGAACTTTCAAACTGCCCGAACTATACCGAATACGCCCTGCCCGCTATCGCCGAAATGATAAGAGGAAAAGGAAAACCCGTCATAGAAAACGGGTTGATAAAAAGCGGCGTGATTATACGTCATTTGGTGATTCCCTCATACCTCGGAAACAGTATAAGAGTGTTGGAAACGATCGCGGAAAATTTTAAAGACGACGCGCTGATATCGATAATGAGTCAATATACGCCGCTCGGCGAACTGCGTCTCGACGAAAAAATCAACCGCCCTTTAAAACCGCTCGAATATAAAATCATATTAAAAAAAGCCTTGGAACTCGGGATCGGCGACGCGTACGTTCAAGAATTAGGCTCGTGCGGAAAAGAGTTTATTCCCGAATTCATACGGAATTATAGCGGTTAATCCGCACACGCCGGACTCTTAACGCGTACGACCGCAAGGTCTTTCTCGCCTTTTGCGTTATAATTACGTCAATCTACACACGCCCGGACTCTTAACGCGTACAACCGTAAGTCTTTTTCGTCTTTTGCGTTATAATTACGTCAATCCGCACACGCCGGACTCTTAACGCGTACAACCGTAAGTCTTTCTCGCCTTTTGCGCTATAATTACGTCAATCTACACACGCCGGACTTTACGATCCGGATACCGCGCGGATTAAAAGTTTAGCAAGCGCGGACTCTTAGTCTTTATAAAGCGTTCTCAAAAAATTCCAAAATATCCTTATAAACCTCGTCTTTGTTGATTTCGTTGAGAATTTCGTGCCGCGCGTTCTCATACAACTTGAATTTCAGATTTTTTATGCCGTTTTTGCGATATATCGCGTGCAATTCGCCGACGAATTTCCCGTTTCCGCCCACGGGATCCGCGCTTCCCGACGCCATAAATACGGGCAGATTTTTGTCTATTTTCGCGACGTTTTCGTCCTCCGCGATACGTTGCAGGGCGGGCATAAAGGACGCTTGAAAGTTTATCGACATATCGTAGCCGCAAAGCGGATCGACGACGTATTTTTTGACCGATTCTTTGTCGCGGCTGATCCACGCGGACTTTTGATTTTCGTCCTTAAAAGGCTTGTCGAACGCGCCGAACGAAAGTTTCCCGATCAACTTAGCGGGTTTTTTGCCGCCGAAAATTTTCAACTGCGCCTTGGCGATCAGGCTTCCGAGTTTGGACAGAACGTCGGTTCGCGCCGCCGAGCCGCTCAAAACGACCGCCTTTATATCGGGTGAATTTTGGATGTACGCCTGCGCGACCATAGAGCCGTAACTGTGCCCGAGCGTAAAAACGGGCAAGTCGTATTTGGATTTCAAAAAGGTGGTCAACGCCAAATTATCTTTCACCGTATCCTCAAATACGTCGCCGCTCTCATAACCCTTTACCGCCGCGCCCTTATGCGCCCTCTGCTCCAACGCCGCCGCGATAAAGCCGTTTTCGTTCAAAAATTCCGCGAAATTTTCATAGCGTCCGGCGTATTCCGCCATACCGTGAATGATCTGCACGACCCCCTTTGCGTCGCCTTTTACTCCGTCCCAAATCACAAGATCCCTTTCCGAACCGTCGAACGACGACCATTTTATTTCCGTCATACACGTTTCCCTCCTTTACTATATAAATATTATTTTTTTCGGCGGTACTATACCGCGTTTTTTGTTATATTGTTAATGAATTTTAATCCGTAATTTTTCCGTCCGTTCATATCGTTTTCCGCGGTACTATGCCGCGTTTTTTATAATGAATTTTAATCCGTAATTTTTCCGTCCGTTCATATCGTTTTCCGCGGTGCTATGCCGCGTTTTTTATGACGTTTTTAAACGATTTAACTTGGAATTTTTTCCGCTCGTTTATAATATTTCCGGCGGTATAGCGCCGTGTTTTTTGTCTTAAAATCTCTTCTCTATCTCTAACCGCCCGCCGCCGTTTACCCTCTGATTTCCCCGCCGATTTCCGTCCTTATTCCGTTCAAAATCCGATCTATCGCCGCCTTAATTTCCCCTTCGTTCAAGGTTCTGTCATACGCTTGAAAGACCAGCGAAAGCGCGAGACTTTTTTTGCCTTGCGGAATTTGGCTGCCGCGGAAAACGTCGAAAATATTAATTTTTTCCAGCAGCGCGTCCGAATATTTTTTTATGACCCCGACCGCGCGCGCCGCGGGTATACTCTCGTCGAGCAGCAACGCCAGATCCCTTTCGACGGCGGGATATTTCGGCGCGGCGCGGAATTTTCTGAAATCCGGCGCGCGGTCTAATACGTATTCCGAATCGATTTCCGCGATATAGACGCGTTTTTCTTTAACGCCGTAATTTTTCAAAACCTCGGGGTGAACCTCGCCTACGCTGCCGATATGCCTCTCTTCCGAATATAAGTCCGCGCTCCTGCCCGGGTGCAGGTAACTTTCCTTGCTCTTAACGTATGCCGCTTCCGTTCCGAATATGTCGAAAATCTCCTCTATGACACCCTTCGCCGAATAAAAATCGACTCCGCCGCCGCTCATACAAAACGCCAAGCGCATACGTTCGTCGGGCAATTCCGTGAGAGGGAGGGCTTTCGGGAGATAGACGACCGCGCTCTCGAACAGCCTCAAATCGTCGTTTCCTTTGTTTATGTTATACGCCGCCGCGCTCAAAATGCTGTGAACGAGAGTGGTTCTCATCGTCGACAGATCCTCGCTCAAAGGGTTAAGAATTTTAACCGCGTTCCGTCTTATATCGTTTTCGGGCAGTTTCAGCATATCGAAAGCCTTTCCCCCGATAAACGAAAAGGAAATAATTTCATTGAATCCCCCGCCGATCAAGAGATTTTTCAGTTTTTCGTTTTTCTTTTGAAAGCCGCTTTTGCCGCCGCGCGTCTGCCTCGCCCCGTCCAAAATCGTCGGAACGATCTTGTCGTAGCCGTAGAGCCTGATGACCTCCTCGGCTAAGTCGTTCGCGTTGGTTATGTCCTCGCGGTATAGCGGAATTTCCGCCGTTAGATTGCCGTCTTTATCGATTTCGTTTTGAATTTCAAGCGATTTTAGAATTTCCGAAATAGTTTTTTGCGGCACTTCTATGCCCAAAATATCGTTGATTTTTTGCGCGGTCGTCTTTACGACCGTCTTTTTTAGCGGTGTTTTCAGCGAGTCTATAACGCCTCCGACGATCGTCCCCGCTTTAAGTTCGGCGACCAAACTCAAAGCCCTGCCGATAGCAAGTTCTTGACTCAAAAAGTCGATCCCCTTTTCGTACCGCGCCTGCGAATCGCTCTTTAAGTTCAACGCCTTTGACGTGGCGCGAACCGAATCTCTTTTGAAGCGCGCGGACTCGAACACGATATTTTTAGTGTCCGGATTAATTCCGCTGTTTAAGCCGCCCATAATTCCCGCGACCGCGGAGGCTTTTTCCGCGTCGGCGATGACCAGCATATCGCTTTTTAAAAGGTTCGTTTTGCCGTCGAGAGAGATTATTTCCTCGTTTTCCTCCGCGCGCCGAACGACGATTTTCGCGCCTTTCAAAAGGCTCAAATCGAAAGCGTGCATAGGCTGACCGATCTCCGTAAGGACGTAATTGGTTATGTCCACGATATTATTTATGCTCTTGATCCCCGCGCTTCTAAGGCGTTTTTTGATATAAAAAGGGCTGTCGAAAACCTTGACGTCCTTGACCAGCGCGGCGGTATAGCGCGGACACAAAACCTCGTCCTTGACTTCAACGCTTATATAGTTTATTATATCGTTTTCCGCGGTGTTATACCGCGTGTTTTTTTGATTTTTTATGCCGTTATTTTTGCCGCCGATACCCCTTCCGCCGCCCGGAACTTCCGCGCTTTCCGTTCCTTGCTTTCCGGAGTCCGCGTAAACTCCGCCGTTTGAAATTTCACTTTTTTCCGCTCCGCTTTTATTTTTGTCCGCGTAAATTCCGCAATCGGTATGAAACACGTCGTTCAAAAGCGCGGGCATTTTAAACGGTCTTTTCAAGACCGCCGCGACCTCGCGCGCCAACCCTATAACGCTGTTGCAGTCGGGGCGGTTCGGCGTAACCGCAACGTCCAAAACCGTATCGTCGAAGCCCAAAACGTCGTTTATATCGACGCCCGTTTCCGTCCCCTTTTCAAAGATCAAAACGCCGTTGAACGACGCGCCCTTATAATCCGATTCGGTGAGATTCAATTCCTCTCCGCCGCAAAACATACCCTCCGAAAGCACGTCCCGAAACAAGGTATTCCCGATCGTTTTGCCGTCCGGCAAGACCGCGCCGTCGAGGGCGAGCGGAACGATATCCCCGACCTTGATGTTTTTCGCGCCCGTAACGACCGTATACTCTCCCCCCTTGGACGCGGCGCGGCAAACGTCTAATTTGTCCGCTTTCGGGTGTTTTTCGATAGACTTTATCTCGGCGGTATAGATCCCCCGCCGTTCGCGCCGCTGGTCGGCGATCCCCTCGATCTCGAAGCCCGCCGAAATCAATTTTTGACATATCTCCGAAACGCTCACGCCCGTAGTGTCGACAAAATCGTTCAGCCATAAAATTGGAAGTTTCATAATCTATTTTCCTTATCTTTGTATTAGATAAATTTTATATCTATATTTCCGTTCTTTTATATAACGGTTAAACTTTTTACATATATTACGTATAACATTTTTCGCGGTATAGTACCGCGCCTTTCTCAAAATTCGTTGATAATAAAAAGGCTTTGCTTTTTTCGTCATTCCCCATCCGTAATTCCAAAAAAACCTTTTCTTTTTTTAAAACTTCCCGCACATCGGTCATTCCGTAAAAAAATCTTTTTCTCTAAGAATCCGTTGATAATAAAATTTTTTTCGTCCTTCCCTATCTGTAATTCCGCAAAAACCTCTTGTCATTTTCAAAGACTATGCGCATATCGGATATTCCGAAGCGCGTTATGGCGATCCTCTCGATCCCCATTCCGAACGCGAGAGCGGAATATTCGTTCGGGTCGATTCCGCAATTTTCCAAAACTTTCGGATTGACGATTCCCGCGCCGAGGATTTCCATCCAGCCCGTCCCCTTGCAGAGCGGACAGCCCGCCCCCTTGCATTCCGAGCAAGTAACGTCCACTTCGACGCTGGGTTCGGTAAACGGGAAATACGACGGACGGAAGCGCGTCTTCGTGTCCTTCGAGAAGAGTTTTTTCGCGAATTCGCCGAGCAGCCCGAGCAGGTCGCAAAGTGTTATATGCTTATCCACGACCAGTCCCTCGATTTGGTGAAACATAGGGCTGTGCGACGAGTCGAAGTCGGAGCGGTATACCTTTCCGGGATTGATGATTCTGATAGGAGGCTTTTCTTTCAGCATCGTCCGGATTTGCATCGACGAGGTTTGCGTGCGAAGCACTATGCCGTCCGTTATATAAAATGTGTCCTGCATATCGCGCGCGGGGTGATCTTTCGGTATATTCAGCATTTCAAAGTTATAAAGATCGGTTTCGATCTCGGGTCCGTCCTTGACCTCGAAGCCCAAGCCTATGAATATGTCGGAAATTTCGTTTATGACGAGCGAAATCGGGTGCAGCGAGCCGGATTCTTTTCCGCGTCCGGGGAGAGTTACGTCGATGGTTTCGGAGAGAATTTTTTCGCGCAATTCCTTATCGGAGAGCGTTTTTTCACGCGCCGCAATAAGCCCTTCGATGCTTTCTTTCGCGTCGTTGACAAGTTTTCCGATCCGCGGTCTTTCCTCTGGCGAAACGTCTTTCAAGTTTTTCATAACGGCGGTAAATTCGCCGTTTTTTCCGACGAACTTAACGCGGGCAAGATCGAGATCTTTTGAGGATTCGGCGGCGGCGATTTCCGCGCGCGCGCCGCATAGAATTTTTTCAATCAACTCTTTCACAAAAATGTTCCTCTTTTTTTAAAAGCGGCGTATTTGAATTTTTTTCGCGATCCGCTTTTTATTGATTTTTTTAAAATAATATTTTCCGTATATCGGTTTGCCGTTTTTTTCTTAGTCTTTTTTTTATTATCCCGTATATCGGTTTGCCGTTTTTTTAATCTTTTTTCTTATCCCGTATATCGGTTTGCCGTTTTTTTAATCTTTTTATTATCCCGTATATATCCGTCCGCCGTTCCGTTAACCTTTTTCACTATTCCGTATATGTCGGTTCGCTTTTTTAAAAATCTTTTTTACCGTTCGGTCTATATCCGTCCGCCGTTCCGTTAACCTTTTTCATTATTCCGTATATATCTCTTTTCGCTTTCCCCGATCTTTTCCGCTCTTTCATTAATATTTATTAACACTACCGTATATTATAACATCTTTCACAAAAAAATGTCAAGTTGTAAGATTATACTTTTCATGATTTTTTGCCGGAATTTAAATTGCAAACGCTTAAAGCCGCAATTTCAACCGAATACGCCGAAATTAAATTGCAAACATTTAAAATCTCCCCTTTTTTAGTTGACATTATAAAAAGTATTATGTATAATATCAAGTCGATGGATATTGATTTAAGTAATGTTCCGGAAGGTCAGATTTGCGATTTCCGTTATACGCCGGACGTCGGCGGATTGGCGGGCGAACGGCTGGTCGTTTTCACGGCTCCCGCTCTCGTCGAGGGTTCGTATATAAAGATCGGCGGCGGGTTGACCGTCAAGGCGAGGCTTTTTGTTTCGGCGGTTTTTAATTGCGACAGATGTTTGACGGAGGTTGAGCGCAAACTGTCGATTCCCGTGAACGGCGTATTTCACAAAGCGGAGGCTTTCGGCGGCGGCGTTTTTAATATCGCGGCGGCGGAACATAGCGGCGAGGGCTATCTTTACGAGGGAACGACGGTTTGTTTGGACGAAATCGTGAAAGAAAAATTCGTTTTGTCCTTTCCCGAATACGTCGTATGCAAGCCCGGCTGCAAGGGGCTTTGTCCCGTTTGCGGCTGCGATTTAAACGTAAATCAATGTAATTGTCAAGAAAATCAAAAGGACGACGGGAGCGGCAATCCATTCGCGGCTCTGAAAGATATTTCGTCGGGAGGCAAAAATGGCGGTACCAAAAAGAAAAACTTCTAAACAAAGAAAACGCACGAGAGCGGCAAATTGGAAATTGTCCGCTCCGAATCTCGTTTCGTGTCCGCAGTGTCACGAAAAAAAGTTGAGCCACAAGGTTTGTCCGAACTGCGGCTATTACAAAAACGACTTGGTCGTCGCGCCGAAACAAAAGGCGTCCGAGGAATAATAATATAGCATATATTATATAAATGTAATATACGGCGATATATTTTTTGTTATATCCTGAAAAAATCGGCAAAAACGAAAAAGGCAAGAATTTGCGCGCGTAGGTCAATCGGGCTAAAACCGTTTAATTTTACGCGCGGATTCTAAAAAAAGACGGCATTATTCTATGCGGTCTTTTTTGCGTTCATTTAGGGCGTGTACGCATAAACGAAAACGAGAGAATTTCGGACGGTTTAGGTTTAAACGCTTTCGCCCTTAGTATAATCTCCCGCTTTTACCTTTTTCGCAAGCAATTCCGTGCGGCAAAAACGGCCGTGATAAGCGCGCCGCGTTCATCATACGCCCGTCCGCCTTTATTTTCTCCGCAAGCAATTCCAAAGGGCAAAAAATAAGCCGCCCTAAGTTTAAACGCTTTCGCCCTTAGCATAATCTCCCGTTTTTACCTTTTTCGCAAGCAATTCCGCCGCGTCCGCGACAAACCTTCCGCAAGGACGCCCCGCGGTTTTCGGCGCGCTTCCCTCTTTTTTTTCGTTCGCGAGGAAGCCCAAAAGTTCGCGGCAATTCGCCGAAGCGTTCCTCTCTTTAAATTCCGCGATCAGCCCCGAAACCTTGCCGTAAAGATTTTTTTTCGCCGCCGCGTCGTCCGGAGCATAGCCGCCGTCCGTCAGCCCGAGTACGACAATCGCCGCGTTCACCGCGCCGCACATATTTTCGTGTGTTCCGCCCGTGCCGCCGCCGAAGCCGCTCGCGATTTTTTTCGCCTCGTCCGCCGTGATACCCGCCTTTTCGGAAAACGCCATAAGGAGGCTTTCCGCGCAGTTATACCCCGCGTTAAAATATTCGACCGCCTTGTCTTTTTCGTCCATAAAACACCGTCCTTTTTGCCTTATTGCAGTTTCTCGTACATTGTATTCTTTGCCTTAAAAATTGCGGTTTTTGTCTTTGACGTTTCGTTTGCTTTTAAAATTGTATTCTGCGCTTTTAAAAAACGTTCAATTAAATCGCTTTTTTATTTATGCCGTATCACGCCGCGCCATATCGAATTATCAAGACATAATCCGTTTTTCCGACATTTCTATAACCTTTTTCTGTGTTTTCATTACGGAAAAAGGGTTATTTCATCAAAATATAGCCTATTTTTTTAGCGATATTTATAGGATTCAGGTTCATTTTGACCTTATACATAAAGTCTTGAAATTCCGTCGCGCCCGCTTCGACGTCGCCGACCGATCTGATTTTCAATTTTTGCCCGACCGTACCGCCGTCCCAATTCGGCGGAACGGAAATAAAAATTTCTCTCCTCTCTCCCGCGGTCATATCGAAAAAATTGTCCGAAAAGGGTTCCGCCGCCCCGTCGATTTCCAATTTTACGTGCCTCGCGTACTTCTTTGAAAGGATTGAAATACGCGCCTTTCCGTCCGCGGCTTCGACGTTTATTTCCATATCGCTTTTGGGGATATTCAATCTTTTTTCCTTATCGAAGAGGGCGGTTTTGCGCGCTTCTATACCGTCTTTTCCGACCAACTCCGCTACGAAAACGCAGTCGCGTCCCCGCGTCTTTAAAAGTTCTTTAAAGTCTACGGACGCGATTTTTTCGGCTGAATTTTCCTTTGCGGACGCGTCGAATTTCCCGCTCCCGAAAACCTCTCCTCCGAAACTTTCCAGCCGCCAATTAATGACGCCCGAGAAGTCCTCCGCCGTTTCGTTGACGACGTACAAAGTCATTCCCGTTTTTGAATTTTCGACGGACAGCGCGAGCGGGCGGTTGAATCTTTTGGCGGCGTAATGGAGGGCTTTAAAGTTCCCGTAATAGTCTATGCTTGCCCACGACGAAACGGGCCAGCAATCGTTCAGCTGCCAATACAGCGCGCCGTTGCACCGTCCCATATTTCTGCGCCAATGCTCCGTCGGGACGCGCATACATTCGGCTTGAACGACCTGCGTCAAGTACACGAAATCCTCGAAATTTTTCGGCGAACGGAAATCGGATACGAGATAATATTTCATAATCGAATTTCCCGCCATATTTTTCTGATGGTTTTTCATAACGGGCGAATCGAGGTCATAGTCTTCGGGTTCCGCGAAAGTTTTGATCGTATTCATCGTCGGAAGGGACTGCATTCCGAATTCCGAACAAAAATTCGTATATACTTTCCGATAGAACGTATAAGGACTAAGCCCGTGCCAAACGCGCCAGAGGTGCGTATCGCCGACCGTCTCGCCGTTTACGCCCTTCAAAGGTTCGCCGCCCGACGGAGAACTTGCCCAATACGGCGTGGTTTCGTCCTTTTTTCTGATCCAGCCGGGCAGAGTGCGATAAAAAAACTCTTCCGTCGCCGCCTTCAATTTTTTATTGAACCGCCAGCCGATCGCCATTTGTTCGAGTTCATTGTTTCCGCAGTAGAGAGCGAGTGAGGCGTGGTGTCTTATGCGCTCGATATTATAGTATATCTCGCCCTCGATTTCCGAAACGAAGTCCGCGTTCGTCAGGGGGTACGGCTGGCACGCGAAACAGCAGTCCTGCCATACCAAAATGCCGTATTTATCACATATATTATAAAAATCGTCGCTTTCGTAATATCCGCCGCCCCACACGCGGAGCATATTCATATTCGCGTCGCGCACGCTTTTTATAAGCGTATCGAGTTTATCATACGTAACCCTTTCCGTGAACGAATCGGCGGGGATCCAATTCGCCCCTTTCGCGAAAATCCTCCGTCCGTTGACTTTAAATGCGAAATTTTTGCCCCAATTAGAATCGCTTGTGTCGAGTTCGATGGTTCTCAGTCCTATATTGCAGTCTTTGGAGTCGATGACGGCGATACCGCTTTGGAGATAGACGTTGACGCGGTAGAGCGGCTGCGTTTCGCGGTCAAAAAGCCCGTTCGGCTGCCACATAACGGGGTTTTTAAGTCCGACGGACATTTCCGCGGCGGTTCCGCACACGTCCGCGCCGTCGATAATCGTCTCGCCGGACGGGGTGATAATCTCGATTTTGACCGTCAATTTCCCCGTTTCGCCCGTGATTTTCACGGCGGTTTTGATGTCGAGGGTTACGCAATCCGCTTCGTGAATTTGATTGACCGCGACGCTTTCGATCATGGCTTTATTATAACTTCTGATATATATATTCCCGGCGATTCCCGACGGCGGAAGTTGCGGACCCCAATCCCAGCCGAAGTGATACTGCGCCTTTCTGATATACTGCGCCGGCGCGGCGGCGTCGAAACTCATCATCAGTTTATATTTTTCCCTTTCGCCGCGCGCGTAGGCGATCGGCGCGTAAAACACGGCGCGTACAAGGTTTTTCCCCTTCCTCAAAAGACGTTTTATGTCCGCCGTATGCCGCTTAAACATATTTTTCGAGGAAATAACGCGCTCTCCGTTGACGAAAACGTCGGCGAGAGTGTCCAAAGAATCGCAAACCAATTCCGCGTTGTCCGCCCTCAAAAGCGCGTCGTCCGCGTCGAATTCGCGTATATATTCCCAGTCCTTCAAACCGACGCCGCGCACGTCCGCGTCCTTTTCGTTCACCCCGTCAAACGGATCTTTAATCACACCGTTTCTCATAAGATCGGTGTAGTTGCCGCCGGGAACAATCCCGCGCATAAAATCACCGCGCCCGTTCTCCCTGAATAACCACTCGCCGTTTAAACTCAAAATCTTCATAATACACCCGCCGCTACAAAACCCCGTACCGATGCCGCTCAAACGTTTCCCGTCCGATGAATAAAAACCAAACGCTTTCCGAAGCCGTTCTCACTCACCGCCGGCGAATAAAAACTCAACGCTTTCCGAAGCCGTTCTCACTCACCGCGACGAATAAAAACTCAACGCCCGTTCGACCCGTTCTCACTCACCGCCGGCGAATAAAAACTAAAGCCCGTTCGACCCGCTCTCACTCACCGCCGGCGAATAAAAACTAACCGCTTTCCGAAGCCGCTCTCACTCACCGCGACGAATAAAAACTAAACGCCCGTTCGACCCGTTCTCACTCACCGCCGGCGAATAAAAACTAAACGCCCGTTCGACCCGCTCTCACTCACCGCCGGCGAATAAAAACTAAACGCCCGTTCGACCCGTTCTCACTCACCGATACAAGTTTTTGTATGTTTTTATTTTTCTAAAATTATACCACACTCCGCATATTTTTGCAACCCTTTTAAAAACCGATTATTTCATAGTCATATCGCCATATTTTCCGCTCCCCTCCGTGGGAGTGTGCAAAGCGGTGGGGCGGCCTTATGTAAAATTCCCCCCCCGTGGGAGAGGATCAAGGGGTGGGGCGGCCTTATGTAAAATTCCCCTCCGTGGGAGGGGATCAAGGGGTGGGGCGGTCTTATGTAAAATTCCCCTCCGTGGGAGGGGATCAAGGGGTGGGGCGGCCTTATGAAATTCTATTTTATAAAAATATTTATTGATATTTAAAAAAAGAGTGCGGTAAGGAAACTTTATTAAGAATTTCTCTCACGCATTCTTTATCTAAACTTTTTAATACGTTTCTATACATTAATATAACTTTTCTCCGCCCTCCCCTTCCAAGCCTAAAATGTAGTCAGCCGTAACGCCGAAGAGTTTACATAATTTTTGTATATTTGCTATATTTGGTTCGGTTTTGCCTTGTTCCCA
>JAISNN010000006.1 GCA_031276195.1 Clostridiales bacterium | reverse complement strand
TCTTATCGGCTATGCCGAACTCATTGGCTGCAATCTTTGCACCGTACTTATGTTCTATCATCCATTCAATTACTTCTTGCTTGAATTTACCGTCATACTTCCTATTCTTTCCCATACTTCCCGCTCCCTCCTTTTCTATTATATCATAATCTTTTTCCTCTGTCCAACTCTTGGGGCGCGGTACAATTTTAAAAACAAAATTTTCTATGAAAGACAATCATCAAACCAACTATCTTGCGACGACGGGTTTTCTGGCGGCTTTTACCTCGTCGGGTCTGCCGACGGGGGTCGTGAGGGGCGCGCGTTTAATTTTTTCGGGATTAGTTTTTGCGGTTTCGACGATTTCTTTGAGCGCGGCGGCGGCTTGGTCGATAGTTTCTTTCGACTCGGTTTCGGTCGGCTCGAACATCAGGGCTTCGTGAACGATGAGCGGAAAATACATCGTCGGCGGGTGGATTCCGCGGTCGATCAGGGCTTTTGCGATATCGAGAGCGGACACGCCCGTTTCGTGTTTAAGTTTTTCGGCGGACACAACGAATTCGTGCATACATACGGAGTTTAAGGGCGGAGGAGTATTTTTTTGCGCATTAGAGTCGTTAGCGGATTCGTGCGCGCATGCGGAGTTTGTGTTTGAATCAAGAAATTCGGAAACCAAAACGCGCATATAATTGGCGTTCAATACGGCTTTTTCCGCGGCGTCTTTTATTCCGCGGCGTCCGAGCGCGACGACGTAGGCGAGAGCCTTGACCGCGACGAGGAAATTCCCGTAAAACGAACCGACTTTTCCGATTGAATTTTTCGGCGGCGGCAGGAAATCATAAAAAAACGAACCGTCCTTTAAAGGCGAACTATCCGCTTCGCATTCCAAAAAATTCCGATCGGGATGCGGTATAGAGCCGCCTTTTAAAGAGCCGCCGTCCGCTTTATTTTCCATGAAATTCCGTTCAAAAGACGGATCGGATGAGTTTAAGTCCGCTTTGTTTTCGCGCGGTTTTTCGGGTAAGCCGCTTGTTTTTTCAAATCTCCCGACGAGGGGATACGGCAGAAATTCGCTCAAAAACCGCTTGCAAAGCACCGGTCCGCTCCCCGGTCCGCCTCCGCCGTGGGGAGTGGAAAAAGTTTTGTGCAGGTTGACGTGCATAATATCGAAGCCCATATCGCCCGGGCGGATTTTGCCCATAACGGCGTTTAGGTTCGCGCCGTCGTAATACATCAGTCCGCCCGCGCCGTGTATGATTTTTGAAATCTCGCCGATATTTTTGTCGAATATGCCGAGTGTGTTCGGGTTTGTCAGCATAAGGGCGGCGGTTTGTCCGTCTACGGCGGCGCGCAGCGCGTCCAAATCGACCGAACCGTCGGCGCGGGACGGAACGTTGACGACCGAAAATCCGGCCATCGCCGCGCTCGCGGGGTTTGTGCCGTGGGCGGAATCGGGGACGATGATTTTTGTACGCGCGCCGTTTTTTTCAAAATACGCCTTTATTATGAGCATAGAGGTAAATTCGCCGTGCGCGCCCGCCGCGGGTTGGAGTGTGCCGTCGTCCATACCCGTGATCTGTTTTAAATATTCGGTCAATAAAAAGACCGCCTCCATAGAACCTTGCAGGGAGTCCTTGTTTTGGAGGGGGTGAACGTCCGTAAAGCCGGGCAGGGCGGCGAGAGTTTCGTTCAGTTTGGGGTTATATTTCATCGTGCATGAGCCGAGAGGATAAAAGCCGCTGTCCACGCCGTACGCGCGCGCGGAAAGCGCGTCGTAATGACGGACGAGATCGAGTTCCGAAAGTTCGGGAAGTTCCGCGGGCGCGTCCCTCAAAAGACGGCTGTCTTTAAAGACGTATTCGGGAATGTCCGATTCGGGCAAGACTACGCACTCTCTGTCTTTTACGGATTTTTCAAAAATTAACCGCATATTTTAGAATCCTTTTTTTGTTGAATTATACCGTTTTGAAGGTTGTTTTTTTATTATTTTTATCGTCGTTTTTCCGCCGATTAAAATTATTTTTTATTTTTTTCGTTGTTTTAAATTGTTTTAGATATTTTTTATTATTGCTTTTTCATCTAAGCGTAACACTTTTCTTATTTTTTATTATCTCTTACCGCCGCTTTTGAATTTCTTAGTTTTAGACGCGGTACTATACCGTGTTTTTGACAATTATAAAGCGTTTTTAAAGTTATTTACCTTATTTAGTAAAATCTCCGCGTAAGCGCGGTACTATACCGCATTTATTTGTGTGTATAGGCGTTTTAATGTCCTTTACCTTTTTAGTAAAATCTCCGCGTAAGCGCGGTACTATACCGCGTTTTAAACCGCTTTATTTTTCTTTTGGTAATTTTATAACAATCCTTTTATAATGTCCGCAACCGCATCCATTTGCGCTCTGTCGTTCATCTCCGTCGCGCACCAAAGGATCTCTTTTTCATTCAGTTTCAGCCCGCCCAAAACGCCCTTTTTGCCGAGAGATCCGAGAATTTCCGACGATCCGGTTTTGTCGGAAACAGTAACGAACTCGTTAAAAAATTCCGTATCTTTATACTTCAATCTCAGCCCCGCGCTCTCCAATTTTTCGGCGAGATAGCGCGCGTTTTTGACGCATATTTTCGCCGCGGACACAAAGCCCTTTTTGCCCATAGCCGCGAGATAGACCGCCGCGGTCAACGCGCAAAGAGCCTCGTTCGAGCAAATGCTGGAAGAGGCTTTTTCGCGCCTGATGTGCTGTTCGCGCGCTTGCAAGGTCAAGACAAAGACGCGCCGCCCTTCGGCGTCGGTCGTTTCCCCGACGATCCGCCCCGTCATTTTTCTGATGTGTTTTTCACGCGCCGCGATATAGCCGAGATAAGGTCCGCCGAAAGAAAGGGGAAGTCCGAGAGGCTGCCCCTCGCCCGTCGCAAAGTCCGCGCCGCATTCCGCCGGGGAGGCGAGAAGCGGCAAGGCGACGGGATAGGTATGCAGGATATATTTTACGTCCGCGCCGTTTAAGAGCGCGCCGATCGTTTTTGCGTCTTCGATATTTCCGAAATAGTTCGGCTGTTGAATCAGACAGCACGCCGCGTCCGCGAGATGTTTTTTTATAAAATCCGCGTCGGTCAAGCCGTCCTTTTTCAACGGAACGGAGATAATTCCGCGTCCGCTTCCGCGAAGATAGGTCTCGACGACGCGGCGGACGGACGGGTTTACTCCGTCGGAGATCAAGACCGCGCCCGCCTTATCTACGGACATCAAGACTGCTTCCGCCGCCGCCGCCGCGCCGTCGTACATAGAGGCGTTCGAGACGCCGAGACCCGTCAGGCGCGTTATGCAACTCTGGTATTCAAAAATCGCCTGCAAAATCCCCTGGCTCATTTCGGGCTGATACGGGGTGTAGGCGGTAACGAAGCGCGGATTTGAGGTTATGTGTTTGACGACGGGGGGAATATAGTGGTTGTACGCGCCCGCGCCGAGAAAAACCGCGTCGTAGACCTTATTTTTTTTGGCGGTTTCTTTGAGAATTTTTTCGGTTTCGAGCGCGGAGAAGCCGTTTTGACTCAGACGGAAACTTTCGTTTTGAATTACGCTATTAGTTTGCGGTATTCCGTTTTGAATTTTGCCGGTTGCTTGCGATATTTCTTTTTTGACTTTATCGCTTGCTTGCGGCGTTTCGCCGTCGAAGCCGCCGCTTTCGTATGCTTTCGCGCCGCAAGCCTCAAAAAGCGCGTCGATATCTTTCGCGCCTATTTTTAAAAGCATAGCGTTTATGTCCTCTTGTGTGTGCGGCGTATATTTCATTTTTTTTAACTCCCGGTTTTTATAGATACGGAACGTAGGGTTTTGATTCGTTGAGTTTAAATTATACCAAAAAAGGCGGCGGCCTTTGTCCCTCATAAATTCCCGTTCGCGGGAGGGGGCGCGGCGGCCGTGTCCGCGCTATTTTTTTATTTTTTCATATTCTTCGGCGGTCATAAGTCCGTCCTCATAGGCTTCCGTTTCGACCTTGACGAGGTATGCGGAAAAAGCGTCCCGATTGATGAGATCGGGTTCGTCGGCGAGCGCGGAATTGACTTCGACGACCAGACCCGTAACGGGCGAAAAGACTTCCGAAACCGCCTTGACGGACTCGATATTCGCGAACGGCTTGCCCGCGAAAATTTTGCTCCCGACCTCGGGCAGTTCGACGAAAACCACGTCGCCCATCTGCTCCGCGGCAAAGTCCGTTACTCCCACAGCCGCGGGTGTTTCGCCGATCGCGACCCATTCGTGCGTCGCGGAAAATTTTAAATTCATAAGATTAAAGTCCTCCTGATTTTATATATACGGTGTAAACGTTGTTTTTTAAACCGCAAAACCGCGGTATAGAGCCGCGTTTTTTTATAATAATGCGGAATAGATATTATATAAAAAAATGCTTTATATATTGTGGCGGCGTTGCTTTTTAAAGGCGCAAAAACGGCGGTATGAAACCGCGTTTTTTATAATAGCGCGGAATATATTACGGATAAAGACATTCGCTTTTCGTTTAATTGCTCTTTATATGCAACCGCAAAAACCGCGGTATAGAACCGCCGACTTTTCATAATAATGCGGAATAAATATTAATAAAAGATTTTAGGCGGCATTGCTTTTTAAAGGCGCAAAAACGGCGATATAGAACCGCGTTTTTTATAATAGCGCGGAATACATTACGGATAAAGACATTCGCTTTTCGTTTAATTGCTCTTTATATGCAACCGCAAAAACGGCGGTATAGAACCGCGTTTTTTATCCGTTATGATCTTTTATAAAACGGCATTTTGACAATCTCCGCGCTTAGGCGTTTTCCGCGGACGTCCACGGTCAGGTCGTCGGTTTCCGCGTCGATTTTGATCCGCGCCATAGCGACGGGATATCCCAAGGTAGGCGACATCGTTCCCGAAGTAACCTCGCCGATAAGTTCTTCGCCGTTAAAGACGGCGCAATGTTCGCGCGCGATACCCTTTCCCGTGATTTTCAAGCCGGCTCTGCGGTATTTCGGCGGCGTATTCAAAAGGGCGGATTTCCCGACAAAATCGTCCTTATACATCTTTATATAAGCGTCCAGTCCCAATTCCGACGCGAGGGTGGTTTCGTTCATTTCGTGTCCGTAGAGAGGCATCGCGCTTTCGAGGCGCAGGGTATCGCGCGCGCCCAATCCCGCGAGTTCTGCGTTAAAGAGTTCCGCGTTTATGACGAACGGTTTCAAATAAAAGGGCGGCTTTTCGCATACAATTTTGCCGTACGCTTTTTTATATTCCTTTTGACCGTTCGGCTTTAAAATTACAAGATTCATATCGATAAGATCCCGCGGTTTTTTGTCTTTATCCGCGTCGTTTTTTTTGGGAAACGGAAGATCTATCTTTATGTTCTTTTTTTCGGGAAACGGAAGATTTATCTCTATGTCCTTTCGATTGAAATCGAGAAGTTCCCCGTTTATTTCCACGGTCAAAGGCCGCTTCGAGCGGCGCAAAGAGTCTTTTAAAGCGGCGACTGAAATATGGTTCATAATCCGCTCCGAGTACGCGCTTCTATACCGCGTCGAACGGCACAAAAAAACGTCCAAAATGTTGTTTATAACCTTGTTTTCGGCGTATATTTCAAAGCCGTCCTCGCCCGTATAGCCCGTGCGTGAGATGAGGATTTCCGCGCCTTGAAATTTGGAAAAAACGAAGGTATAGAATCCTTTTGGGAGTTCTTTAAAAAACTCTCCCGTTAATTTTTCGGCGAGAGGACCTTGAACGGCGATCATAGAGATTTTGTCCGAGAGGTCGGTTAAGACGGAGCCGAATTTTATACGGTTTTTTATCAATTCGCGATCCTTGTCGATATTTGACGCGTTGACCACGATATAAAACTTTTTTTCGTTGACCTTATAGACCAAGAGGTCGTCGTCCGCGCCGCCGTTTTCGTTGCACATCAGGGTATATTTGACCTTATATTCGGGCATTTCCGCGAAGTCGTTCGTGAACAGATAGTTGAGATCTTTTTCGGCGTTTTCGCCTTCCAAGACGAATTCGCCCATATGCGAGACGTCAAAAATACCCGCCTCGTTCCGCACGGCTTTGTGTTCGTTTAGGATTCCGCTTTGGAACTGCACGGGCATATAAAAGCCGCCGAATTCGACGAATTTCCCTCCCAGACTCAGCAATTTTTCATATAAAGCCGTTTTTTTCATACGCGTTTTTTTGATTATCTCCTTGTATGCCGAATTTTTCCATTGCGGATATATTTTTAAAGTGAGTTTATTATATCGGATATATCGAATCGATAGTTTTTTTAAATTCAATCTATTATATCGAATTGATAGTTTTTTTAAATCAAATCTATTATATCGAATCGATGGTTTTCTTAAATCAAATCTATTATATCGAATCGATAGTTTTTTTGAAAGCAGATCTATTATATCAAAAAGATTGAAAAATGTAAAACGATTGAGAGAACAACGGAGGGAAAGATTAAAAATTGTTTTCGAGCGAATTACCGAAAGTTTTTGAAAGGAGGGCGGAGGGAAACTTTTTATGAAAAATTTTCCCTCCGCATTTTTAAAACAAAATAAATTACTGAAAGTTTTCCCCGAATAACTATAAATGCCCGTCAAAAATTCCCCTCCGTGGGGCGGCGATTTGGAATAAAAAATAAAAAATATTTAAATTTTTCGTTTACAAAAGGTTAAATGTATGATATAATAAAATTATGGAAAAGTTAAGAAAAGAGTTTAATAAAAATATAACATATGCTGCGTCATATGTTATATCAGATGTTATACGGGGGGGGGGGGCGTTTTCAGCCCTTTAAAGGGGTATTTTTCCGTTGTAACGAATTTTCACGAAAAAACTTAAAACGGTCGCGTACGGCTTGAAATTGCGTAAATTTCGAGGCGTGCGCGGTCGTTTTTTGACGTTTAGAGAAAAGAATAAAAAAGGAGGTATAATTTATGAGAAAAACGCAAAAGAGGACAACGAAAAATTAAAAAAAAATCGGTGAAAAACATAAGTGTAATTTATAAAAATTACAAAAGAGGATAACAAAAAAGTAAGAAAATCAATAAAAAACATAGGCGGAATAGGTGAAAAAAACAAAAGAGGGCAACAAAAAAGTAAGAAAATCAATAAAAAACAAGCGAAAAACAATAAAAAACAAAGCAAAAAACAATAAAAAACAAAGCGAAAAATAATAAAATATGGAGGAGCAATTAATGAAAAAGATACAAAAATTGATAGCGGTATTAGCCGTTGTCTTTTCGGCGGCGTTGTTCTTGACCTCATGCGAATGGGTGAAAGACTATATCGGCGGCGGCGATGTGAGTTATACCGTAACCTTTATGGTAGACGGCAAGGTCTACGATGAAATTACGGTGAAAGAGGGAGATAAAGTCGTCTTTCCGAAAGATCCCGAAAAGGAGGGGTATACTTTCGTTGGGTGGACGTATGACGGAGATACGGTTTTTGAGGACTTTGAAGCGGGATTGAATATCGTGATGTATGCGAAATGGATAGAAAATATTCAACCGCCGATTGAGGAGGAAGACAGTTATGAGGTTATCTTTATCGTAGACGGTGAAACATATCACGAAACGACGGTGAAAGAGGGGGAGGAAGTAATTTTGCCGACCGATCCCGAGAAGGACGGGTATGTTTTTGACGGGTGGTATTTCGAGAGCGGAACGTTTTTTGAGAACGGGGGAGTACATACGGGATTGACGCTGTACGCGAAGTGGGTTGAAATCGAGATTCCGCCGATAGAGGAGGTTAGTTATGAGGTTGTCTTTATCGTAGACGGTGAAAGATATCACGAAACGACGGTGAAAGAGGGAGAGGAAGTAGTTTTGCCGACCGATCCCGAAAAGGACGGGTATGTTTTTGACGGGTGGTATTTCGAGAGCGGAACGTTTTTTGAGAACGGGGGAGTACATACGGGGTTGACCTTGTACGCGAAGTGGGTTGAAATCGAGATTCCGCTGATTGAGGAGGAAGACAGTTATGAGGTTGTCTTTATCGTAGACGGCGAGCAGTATCACGAAACGACGGTGAAAGAGGGAGAGGAAGTAGTTTTGCCGACTGATCCCGAGAAGGAGGGG
>JAISNN010000036.1 GCA_031276195.1 Clostridiales bacterium | reverse complement strand
ATATCGTTAAAGTGCGCCGCTGTGGTTTTGGATTGCGGAAAGGCGGTTTGAAATGTAAGCCAAAACGGTCGCCCCACCCCCTAACCCCCTCCCACGGAGGGGAATAGCGGATAATAAGGGAAGTTTCGCCCCACCCCTTTGATCCCCTCCCACGGAGGGGAATTTATGGAGAGGAATTTACGGTGTTTTGGGGATTGCATAAGAGTGGTTTTTGAGTTGTTGAAAGACGGTTTTAGTATTGAATACAAATGGTTTTGGATTGTGAAAGGCGGTTTTTGGGTTGCGGAAAGGCGGTTTGGAAAGTGCGAAGAAGCGGTTTTTGGATTGCGGAAAGGCGGTTTGGAAAGCGTGAAAAAGCGGTTTTTGAATTGCGGAATGGTGGTTTGGAAAGTGTGAAAAAGCGGTTTTTGAGGTTACGGAAAGGCGGTTTTTGGATTGCGAAAAAGTGATTTTGGGGTTGTTGAAAGGCGGTTTTTGGATTGAATGCAAATGATTTGAAATTGTGTAAAAACGATTCGGAATTGAATAAAAACAATCAAATCGGAATCGAATAAAAAATAATCAAATCGGAATCGAATAAAAAATAATCAAAATAAGTTAGGAAGTTTTATCTATGAAACCTATTTGGAACGATGCGGAAATTTTCGATATCAATACCGAAAAAAGAAATTGCGCAGGCTTTCCTCTTTACGGAGAAAAGGGCGTAGTTTCACTCGACGGAAAATGGAAGTTTTTGTTTTGCGAAAGCGTTTTGGACGCGCCGAAGTTTTTTTATAAGACGGACGCGGATTTGAAAAATTTTAGAGATATAGACGTGCCGTCGGAATGGCAGATCAAGGGCTACGGAACGCCTATATACTCTAATACCGCCTACCCGTACGCGCTGGAAAGCAAAAATAAATTTAAAATTCCGTTCGTATACGGAGAGAAAAATCCTACGGGCTTATACGTGCGCGATTTTGAACTCGGCGGAGAGTTGTTCGAGGGCGGAAAGGGCGGAGAACGGGAGGTTTTGAATTCCGGAAGTGAGGGAAAACGAGAGTTTTTATGCGCCGGAAAAGAGATAAGGCAGACGGCTTTTTGCGTTGAAAAGGGCGGAGAACGGGAGGTTTTGAATTCCGTAAATGAGAAAAACGACGGGGAAAACGGCGCGGATAGCGTTCTTTTGAATTCCGTAAATGATGGAAAACAATGGGCGTTAAGTTCCGAAAAAGGCGAAAGACGGAGCGTTTCATACGGCGCGGATGGCGGATGTGAAGGGCAAGGGGCGTTGAATTCCGTAAAAGAAAGAGGACAATGTGTTTTAAACGCCGCAAACGGGGCGAGGTCGGGAGTTTCGTGCGCCGTAAGGGTAGAAGACGGGAGAGGGGTCTTGGACGCCTTAGGAGGCGAATGCGGAGGTTTGGGGGCGTTATATGCCGAAAAAGAGATAGAGCAAGGGGCGTTAAATTCCGGACAAGATATAGGGCAAGGGACATTAAATTCCGAAAAAGAGATAGGGCAAGGGGCGTTAAATTCCGGACAAGATATAGGGCAAGGGACATTAAATTCCGGAAAAGAGATAGAGCAAGGGGCGTTAAATTCCGGAAAACGCGAAAGACCGAAGCGCAATATCTTTATCAATTTCGGGGGAATCAACAGCGCGGGAGAGGTCTTTGTCAACGGGCGTTTCGTCGGGTTTTCCGCGGATACGTTCTCGGAAACCGAATTCGATATAACCGATTTCGTCAAAAAAGGACGGAACAGACTCGCCGTCAGAGTGTATCAATATACCGCCGCAAGTTATCTGGAAGATCAGGATATGTGGAGACTCGCGGGGATCTTCCGCGGCGTGAATTTGATATTCAGACCGCGAACCGAAATACGCGATTTTTTCGTCAGATCGAAACTCGCAAACGATTTTAAATCCGCCGTTTTTCAGTTCGACGCGGAGATAGAAACAAGGAGAGCGGTCTTTTCGGGAGGGTCTTTGAAACTCGAAATCATCGGCGAAAACGGGGAAACCGCCGCCGAAAGGGATTATATAATAGACAAAATCGGGAGAGAAAAGGCGGCAAGCGGTTGTAAAATTGAGATCGGGACAGAGGGGAAAACCGCCGGGGAAAGGGATTATATAATAGACAAAACCGGGAGAGAAAAGGCGGCAAGCGGTTGTAAAATTGAGATCGGCGCAGAGGGGAAAACCGCCGAGGAAAGGGATTATATAATAGACAAAATCGGGGAGAAAAGAACGGTAAGCGATTATGAAATCGAGGTCGTAAATCCCGCCCTTTGGAGCCACGAAAATCCGCGCCTCTATACCGTCGTTTTTACCCTTTTTGAGGGCGGAAAAATTATCGATAGGCGCGCCCGTAAATTCGGGTTCCGCGGTGTCGAAATCGTCGGAATTAAGGACGGAAAAGGTCCTTTTATCCTCCTGAACGGAAAGCCTTTGAACATTTGCGGAGTCAACCGCCACGACTTTCACCCCGAATACGGGCATGCCGTGCCGAAAGAGGTTGCGAGAGAAGATCTGCTCCTTATGAAAAGGAACAATATAACCTCCGTCCGGACATGCCACTATCCCGCCGCGCGGTCTTTTTATGAGATGTGCGACGAGTTGGGGCTGCTCGTTATGAGCGAATGCAATCTGGAAACGCACGGACTCGCGAAATACATCCCGAGAAACAGCGAAAAATGGCTCGCGCATTGCAATTACCGCCTGAAAAATATGGTCGAAAGTTTCAAAAATCACCCGTCCGTAATCTTTTGGTCGCTGGGAAACGAATCGGGAACGGGCAGAGTCTTTTCGGAAATGAAAAAAACTCTACTGAATATCGATACGACGCGCCCCGTTCACTACGAACCGGATAATACGATGAAAGTTTCCGATATGCTGTCCGAAATGTACGCCCCGCTCGGCAAAATGCCGAAAATCGGAAAGGGAAAAGCGATCGTACATTCGCGCGCGCTTTGGAATAATATGGCGGGGTATTATTTCCCCGCTAAAAAATATGAGAATAAACCCTTTATTCAATGCGAATATTCGCACGCTATGGGCAATAGCCTCGGGAATTTCGCGGACTACCAAAGGGAATTCGAAAAGTATGACAGACTCGCGGGCGGCTATATCTGGGACTTCGCCGATCAAGCGATCATGAGATACGACCGATTGGGAAATAAGGAGTATTGCTACGGCGGCGACTTTTTTGACAAACCGAATTACGGCGTTTTCGCCTTTAACGGAATCGTCAGAGCGGACAGAAGCCCGAATCCCGCCCTGTATGAGGTCAAAGCGGTGTACGCGAGAGTCGGAATCGAGTATGTCAAAGGCGCGGAAAACGGAAGGGAAAACGAAACGGAAAACGACGGGTCTATACCGCGGAAAAACGGGGAGAGGGGGAACGCTTCGGAGCGCGTTTTGGACGGAGAAAATTTTGGAAACGGAGCGGAAAACGGCGGGTTCGTGCCGCGGAAAAACGGGGGAGCGGAAGGAGTTTTTGCGGGAGGCGTTATACGCCTAAAAAATAAATTTATGTTTACCAATTTGAATAAGTTTTCGCTTTCGGTTTCGGAATGCGCGGACGGAGTTTTGAAAAATCGGGCGGTCGTTCCGATTCCGTCCGTCGAACCGGGAGGGGAAAAAGAAATCGAAATGCCCTTCGTTCCGAGCGCGGAAAAAGGAAAGGAAATTTGCCTGACGTTCGAGGTCTTGACAAACCGGGATACGCCTTACGCGAAAAAAGGACACGTCATCGCCGCCGCGCAAGCGTTGACGGGCGATGTAAATACCGCCGTAAAAGAGAACGCCGCCGCCGCGCAAGCATTGACGGGAAACGGCAAAGGCGCGGAAAATACGGACGGGTTTGGGAAATTTCAAGACGCCGGGTTTGACGGAAAGAGGACGGGAACGGGCGGAAAATCCGGCGGAGCGGGCGCGGAAGTTTATGACGGCGGACGGTTTATAGAGATTTGCGGCGGCGCGTTTTGCAAAGAGTCCGCGAATGCGGAAAGCGGAGAAAAAACGGATATATCAAATTCCGAAACGGGAGGAAAAACGAGCGGGTTTAACGCCGGAAACGGCGGTACTATACCGCGGAAAAACGGAGAAAAAACGGATATATTAAATTCCGCAATCAAAGCGGAAAGCCGTATATTTAATTTGGAAAGAGAGAAGGGAACGGACGCGCTTAATAGCGGAAACGACGAATCCGAAAACGCGGAAAACGGCGGCGAAAACGCAAGAATAAGCGGCGGATCCGAAAATGCGAAAGGCACGGAAAACGGCGGTACTATCCCGCGTAAAAATAAGGAATTTTCAATCCTTTTTGACAAAAAAAGCGGAGCGGTCGCGTCGTATATGAAAAGGGGAAGAGAACTTTTGTACGAGCCGATCACGCCGAACTTTTGGCGCGCGCCGATCGATAACGATACGGTATTGCAAGTCCCCGTTTTGTCGAAAATTTTTGACTTCCAAAGATATAAAAAAGCGATGAAAAAAATGAAACCGTCGTCCGCGGCGATCCTTACCGCGGAAAACGGAACGGTCGAAATTCATATCAAATGGAAAATGCCAAACTTGCTGCGCTTTAATACGGTGTATTCCGTGCGGCAAGACGGGACGCTGAACCTCTCGATGTCCGTCGTGCCGATCGTCAACCTCATTCGGTTCGGCTTTAAATTCGCGCTGAACGACGGCATAGAAAATATGAAATTCTACGGAAAAGGTCCGCACGAAAATTATGTCGACAGAAATACGTCCGCGCTTTTGGGACTGTATGAGGGCGGCGCGGAAGACTTCATTCACGGCTACCTGCACCCGCAGGAAAACGGTAACCACACGGGTATGCGAAACCTCAAAATCACCGACGGAACGGGATTCGGCGTCGGAATCCGTATGCGCGGAAAACCTTTCGAAGCGTCCGTACACCCTTACAGCGCGGAAATGCTGGAAAAAGCAAAACACGATAACGAACTTTTTAGATTGCCGAACCTAAGAGTCTATGTCGACGGAGGACAGCGCGGCGTGGGCGGCGATATCCCCGCGCTGGCTCTCTTGAAAAAACCTTATAAATTGCCGCATTTTAAAGAACACGCGTTTTCGGTGGATTTTGTGCCGATCGTCGGCGGAAACGGGGAGGAAAAAACGGGGGAGTTATGACGGGAGTAAGGGGGGATTTGAGGATAATGAGGAAAGACCGTCTCGCCCTTGGAATCGCCGAAATTTAAAATTCGTTCCGTTTAATCTCCGCGGTCTTACCTACTTCTGCGGAAAGGAATTTTCCAAACGGCCGCCCCACCCCTTTGATCCCCTCCCACGGAGGGGAATTAAGGATAATAAGTGAAATGCCGTTAAAATGCGTCGCTTTGGTTTTCCGTCGTCATTGGCGTAAATAGTCCGTATCAAGCCGACGTTACGCCCCACCCCTTTGATCCCCTCCCACGAAGGGGAATTAAGGATAATAAGTGAAATGCCGTTAAAATGCGTCGCTTTGGTTTTCTGTCGTCATTGACGTAAATAGTCCGTATCAAGCCGACGTTACGCCCCACCCCTTTGATCCCCTCCCACGGAGGGGAATAGCGGATAATAAGTGAAAAACCGTTAGAATGCGACGCTTTTGCTTTTTATCATTATTGACATAAAAAGGCGGGATTTTAGACCGGCGTTACGCCCCACCCCTTTGATCCCATTCCACGGAGGGGAATTTAGTAAAGACGCGGTAAGAAATTCGGAAGGTGAAATAGGAATACAATGTGCTATAAGAAATTTGGAATGCGGTGAAATAAAATTTGGAATGCGTGAAAAACAGCATATACGACGGGGGTTTTTGCCGAATGAGGCGTGTTTTAGGGCGATATTAAAAAAAATGATAGGGAGTTTGAAAAATATGGGCGATGCGGCGGCGGAAAAGATAGCGCGTATACGGGGGTTTTTGCCGAATGAGGCGTGTTTTAGGGCGATATTAAAAAAATGATAGGGAGTTTGAAAAATATGGGCGGTGCGGCGACAAAAAAAATAGCGTATACGGGGATTTTTACCGCGCTTACCGCGGTTTTGACGCTTTTTAGTATCCCCGTGCCGGGAGGGGGATATATTCATCTCGGCGACGGAATGATCTTTCTCGCGTGCGCGGTTCTGCCCGTGCCTTACGCGGTCTTTGCGGCGGGAGTCGGGTCGATGATCGCCGATTTGAGCCTCGGATATACGCAGTATTTTATTCCTACATTGCTGATTAAGGCGGCAATGGCTCTCATCGTCTGTCTGCTCGGGAAAAATGCGGATAAAGACCGAAAGCGGGTTTGGGTGTTTTTGACCGCTTCGCTTTTTATGCAGTTTGCGTATTTTGTGTACGAATTGTTTTTGAACGACTTTGCCGTCGCGGGCGGAGTCTTGCACGTCTTTATGGGACTGCTTCAAACGGTGTTTTCCGTTCCGCTGGGAGTCTTTTTGGTGAGATATGCAAAGAAGAACGGGTTGATCGGGTCGGAATGATTTTGAGGAGAGGTCTCCTCTGAAAGAATTCTATAAGGTGTTGCATCGCGCATTTTAACGGGAGGGGAACATAATGTCGCCCCACCCCTTAGATCCCCTCCCACGGAGGGGAATGTGAGGATGATGAGTAGAATATTTTAAAATCGGAGAGTGAGAGAAGGCCGCCCCACCCCTTAGATCCCCTCCCACGGAGGGGAATGTGAGGAAAATGAGTAGAATATTTTAAAAACGGAGAGTGAGAGAAGACCGCCCCACCCCTTGCCCCTCCTGCGGAGGGGAATGTGAGGAAAATGAGTAGAATATTTTAAAAGCGGAGAGTGAGAGAAGGCCGCCCCACCCCTTGCCCCTCCCACGGAGGGGAATGTAAGGAAAATGCAGTAGAATGCGTTAAAAATGTAGGGGGATTAAGGCGAATGCGGAATGTGTGAAAAAATTCGGCGTCAATATTTTTCAGTATAATCAGATAAGAAAAGGGAAATCCGAATGAGATAAAGAAATTCGGAATGCGAAAAGGGAAAGTAAAAGGTGATAAAAAACTGCGAATGCGAAAAAGGAAAGACAAAAGGTGATAAAAAGAAATTGCGAACGTGAAAAGGGAATGCAAAAGGCTAAAAGAAATTACGAATAAAAAAATTATGAGTGCGAAAAAAAAATTTAAAATATGATAAAGAAATTCGGAACGCGAAAAGGGAAAGTAAAAGGTGATAAAAAACTGCGAATGCGAAAAAGGAAAGACAAAAGGTGATAAAAAGAAATTCGGAACGCGAAAAGGGAATGCAAAAGGCTAAAAGAAATTCGGAACGCGGTAAAAAGAAATTCGGAGTGCGTGAAAAAAAGGAGCGGATATGAAATTCAAAATCCTTTGTAAATACGGGAAATATCCCGCCGCGGACGGGGGGACGTCTTCGTTTTTTCTCGCGGGAAGGGAGAGGGCGAACGTGGTCATAGATATGGGGAGCGGCGCGCTCACCGCTTTGGAAAAAAATAAAATTCCGCTCGAAAAAATCGACGCGATCGTCCTCTCGCATCTGCATTTCGACCATATGTCCGACGTTTTGGCTCTGGTCTACAAAAGCGAAATTTACAGGAAAGAGGGCAGAATTAACCGAAAAATTCCTCTGTATCTGCCCGAAACGCCGGAGGACGTTTTTCGCCTCGTCAAAGACGCGGACGCGTTCGATTTGCGCGTCGTAACGGACGGAATGTCCGTCGAAACCGGCTCGGTTACGCTGACCTTTTTTAAAATGAAACACCCCGTCGAAACTTACGCCGTCAAGTGCTTTGAGGACGGAAAAAGCCTCTCCTATACCGCCGATACCGTCTATAACGACAATATCGAAAAAGCCTTGGCGGGCAGTTCGGCGGTGTTTGCGGATGCGTGCGTTTTGGAACGCGACTTTAATGAAAAATCTCCGCATATATCCGTGCGTGAAATCGCGCGGCTGACAAAGAAAAGCGGCGCGAAAATCGTTTTGATCCATTTGCCGCCCGAAGGGGGACATAAAGAGATTTTGGACGAGGCTTTGGCGGAAAATGAGAATTCGGAACTCGGAAATGAAAATATTTGGTATGAGATATAGCGCCGAAAAGAGTTTTTAAAAAAACGGTGTGAAGTTCGCGAAAAACGTTACAAAAAATAGTGAAAAGGGTGCAAAAAAGCGCGGTATAGAAGCGCGGAAAATGAACGCAAAAAAAGTGATGAAAAGTATATAAAAATGCGGTACTATACCGCGAAAGTGAACGTAAAAAAATAATGAAAAATATATAAAAAACGGATAAAAGACGCGGTATAGAAGCGCGGAGAATAGGCGAAAAGGGTATAAAAAAGCGCGGTGCGAAGTCCGTGAAGGTGAACGCAGAAAAGCAATGAAAAGGGGATAAAAACGGATAAAAGGCGCGGTATAGAAGCGCGGAAAATAGAGGCGGAAAGGGAATTTTGGAATAGGCGAAAAGAGTATAAAAAAGCGCGGTGCGAAGTCCGCGAAGGTGAACGCAAAAAAAGTAATGAAAAGTATATAAAAAACGCGGTATAGAAGCGCAAAAAACGAACGCAAAAAATAATGAAAAATATATAAAAACAAGGAGAAAAAAGATGGTAACTCATGTCGTACTTTATAAATTAAAGGAAAACACGCCCGAAATCAGAAAAAAAATGGTCGAAACCTTTTATTCGATGAAAGGGAAAATTCCCGCCCTTTTGAGTATCGACGCCGGCGAGGATTTTTTGGGCTCGGAACGGAGTTTCGATATCGCGCTGGTATGCAAATATGAAAGCCGCGAAAAATTGGAAGAATATAAGGCGCACCCCGTGCATCTGCCCGTCAAAGCATACGTTCACGGCGTGGTCGAGAGATCTCAATCGGTCGATTTTGAAGTGTAAAATGGCGGTTATTATCGGGTTTGAAAGGGGCGGTATCTTAAAAAAATACGGCTTTAAAAAAGGCGACGACGTCGCGGCTTTTGACGGTTTTGAATATACCGATTATTTGGATTACATTTTTTTCGATGCGAAAGACGAATTTGATATCACGGTTTTGAGAGCGGAAAATACAAGAGATTCCGTAAACGCGGAGGAAAAGAATGTCGGCGTTCAGGCTTTGAATGCGGAGAATTCCGTAAATTCGAAAGGCAATGAAAACGATATTTTGGCTTTCGGAACGGGCGGTTTTGGCAATGCAAAAGGAAAGAAAAACGATATTTCGGCTTTCGGAACGGGCGGTTTTGGTAATGCAAAAGGAAAGAAAAACGATGTTTCGGCTTTCGGAGCGGGCGGTTTTGGTAATGCAAAAGGAAATGAAAACGATATTTCGGCTTTCGGAGCGGGCGGTTTTGGCAATGCAAAAGGCAATAAAAACGATATTTCGACTTTCGGAGCGGGAGATATCGGAAATGCGAAAGGAAATAAAAACGATGTTTCGGCTTTCGGAACGGAACATATCGGAAATTCTAAAAAATCTTTAAACGAAAACAAAAAAAAATTCGAGGTCATCACCAAACATATCAAAAAAAAACCCGGACAGTCCATGGGCGCGCTCTTCGGGGAAGAAAATATCGAACCGATATTGTGCCGGAATAAGTGCATTTTTTGCTTCGTTGACCAAATGAAAAAGGGCATGCGCGATACTTTGTACGTCAAGGACGACGACTACCGCCTGTCCTTTATAAGCGGAAATTATATCACACTTACAAACCTCTCCGAAAAGGAAATTTCACGCATAAAACGCCTCAAATTGTCGCCGCTTTATGTGTCCGTCCACGCCTTCGACGCCGAAGTGAGAAAAAAAATGCTGGGAAATCGGTTCGCGGGACGGCTGAGCGGAATCTTGAAAGAATTCGGAGAGGCGGGCGTGTTTTGCCATACGCAAATCGTACTCGTCGAAGGCGTAAACGACGGGGAAATTTTGAGGGAAACCGTCGCGGAACTTTATAAATTGCCGTCGGTTTTGAGCGTCGCGATCGTTCCCGTGGGGCTGACGGGGTTTCGGAAAGGACTGACGAAAATAGAACCTTTGAGCATTGAGTGCATAAATCAAACTATCGATTTCGCGGAAAATTTCGCGAAAAAAGCGATGAAAAAAGAGGGGAGATTCGAGAGGAAAAAGGGGGGAGCCGCGGAGAAAACAGAGGGTAGAAAGGGGAATTCCGTCGAAGAATCAAGGGACGCGGAAGGAGGCTTTGAGAGCGGGATTGAGAATTTTGCGGAGAATGTGAAGAGCGGTTTTTCGGGGAGCGTGATTGACGGGATAAAGGATTTTGCGGACGGGACGGGGGGAGTTGCGGAGCGCGAAATGGACGGTACGGATAATTCCGCGTTCGTTTGGTGTTCGGACGAAATGTATATAAGGGCCGGAAGGGAATTGCCGCCTTTTGAATATTACGGGGATTTTTGCCAGATCGAAAACGGGGTCGGACTTGCCGCGCGATTTGTACACGACGCGAGAGAATATTTTGAGGATGAGAACATTTCTTGCGGCGCAGACGAATGTGTTTTCTGCGGTTCGTATAATGAAAAAAACGAGGCAAAAAACGGCGAAAATACTGAAAAAAACGGCGAAAAAGTATTCCGGATCGAGATGATAACGGGTGTGTCGTTCTATAAAATTATGGTCGAAACCGCGGCGTTTTTTGAAGAAAAAATAAAAAATATCAAAATCAACGTTACGGCGGTAAAAAATAATTTTTTCGGCGAAAGCGTTACCGTCGCGGGGCTTTTGACCGGACGGGATATCGTCGAACAGTTTAAACCGCCGCGCAGAACCGATTTGGTCTTGATTCCGCAGGCGATGCTGAAAGAGTTTGAGGACGTGTTTTTGGACGGAATGACAGTCGGAGAATTGGCGGAAATCTTGGGAACCGAAGTCGCCGTATCGCCGTCGGACGGGTATGAACTCGCGGAGTTTTTGGACGGAATCGGTATGTGAAAACGATTATTATATAAATACCGAAATAAGATATCGGGAAGCGTTATAAAAATATGTATAAAATTATATCGTACGTTATAAAAATGCGATATAAAATATTATGACAAGCGTTATATAAATACCGAAATAAAATATCGGCAAGCGTTATATAAAAAATATATATAAAATTAGGTCAAGCGTTATAAAAACGCGCATATAAAATGATAACATATATTATAAATATACATAATAAAACAATGGTAATGTACGTTATAAAAGTGTGAGCGTAAAATGATAATATACGTTATAAAAATATGCGCATAAAATAGTAACAAGTATTATAAAAATACGCCCATAAAATAATAACAAGTATTATATAAATGCGCGCGTAAAATAATGACAAGTATTATAAAAATACGCGCGTAAAATAATGACAAGTATTATATAAATGCGGAAAAATTTTTAAGCGTTTTTGATTTGATTTTTTCGTTTCGGAGTTTTAAAAAAATGTCTATGGACGAATTGAAAAAACTTTACCGGGAGGGGTTCCCCGAGGATTCGAAGGACTGGGTCGAATATTTTTTCCGCGAAAGAATAAGGGACGCGGAGGTTTTTTCGTACTCCGAGGGCGGAAAAATCCTCTCCGCCGCATATATTTTTACAAGAAAATTGAGGGTTTTGGGGCGCGAAACAGCCCTTCCTTTTTTGGTCGCGGCGGCGACGCTGACCGAATTCCGCGGAAAAAAAATCTTTCATAACGTTATGCGCGAGATTTTTTCGCGCTATAAAAACGAGCCGTTTATCGCGCTTTACCCCTTTAAACACGAGTATTATAAGAAAAATTTCGGCTTTGAAAACTTTAATTATCTGCCGTCCGCCGCCGAAAATTTTCCCTTAAATGAGGCGGTTTTGGTGAATTTTCCCTATCAAAAGGGGCTTTTTGAGGTTTTGAACGGGATATATTCGGCGCGCGCCGAAAAATTTGACGCCTATGTCGTCAGAGGAAAGGAATACTTCGAAAAAAAAGCCGCCGAATGGCGCGCGGACGGGGGGGAGATCGGATTGATATATCCGGATTTGAAAGAAACGAATACGGGGAACGGGGGATTTTGGACTTCGGAAAATGACGGCGAAAAAAAAGAAAGCGATTGTAAAGAATTGAATAATGGGGACGGTGGGTTTTGGACTTCGGAAAATGACGGCGGAAAAAAGGAAAGCGATTGTAAAGAATTGAATAATGGGGACGGGGGATTTTGGACTTCGGAAAATGGCGGCGAAAAAAAGGAAAGCGATTGTAAAGAATTGAATAATGGGGACGGGGGGTTTTGGAGTTTGGAGAATGGCGGCGGCGCGGGAAATAGATCCGATTTTAATGAGCCCCGTGAAAAAAATGCCGGATTTATGTTTGCAAAAAATAACCGCGAAAGGGAAAATTTTTCGGGTCGCGTAAAAAAAGAAAAAAAGCCCGTCGGGTATGTCTTTTTCACGGAGAGCGGCGCGGTCGAGGAGATTTGCTTTGTGAATTCCCGCTTTGAGGAAAAATTTTGCGGTAAAACCGCGCCGAAACCCGCGATGATGATAAAGATTTTAAACGAAAAAAGAGCGGCGGAAATTTTGAACCGGCACACTCTTTCCGATTTGAAAACTTTTTCATTAGAGAAGTATTAATATTTTGTAGTTTAATGCGTTTTTATATAATATAAGTTATGAAAATAGTTTAATTTTGAGGCGATTCGGAGATATAATATATATTATATAATTCTTTTTGTTTCATTTTAAGATGATTTATATAATATAAGTTATAAAATTGGTTTGATTTTGAGGGGGTTCGGAGATATAATATATATTATAAATATTTTTTCATTTGGATTAAGGCGTTTTTTTCTAAACGCGAGACTTGCGCCTGTGAAATTTTTATTTCTTCGGAGATTTCAATTTGAGTTTTTCCGGAAAAATACCGCATATAGATGATTTTCCGCTCCCTCTCGGGGAGTTTTTTGACGGCTTCTTTGAGCGCGGTTTCCTCGATCCATTTTTCATCCGTGTTTTTTGTGTCGCCGATCTGCTCCATAAGCATAATCGCGCTGCCGCCGTCCGAAAAAACCGGCTCGTAAAGCGATACCGGATCGCAAATCGCCTCCAAAGCCGACGAGATTTCAGCGGCGGGAACGTCGATTTCGGCGGCAATTTCCATAAGCGTCGGCTCGTCGCGCCCCGAAAGTTCCAATTTTTCACGCGCCTGCATAGCCTTGTATGCGACGTCGCGTATGTTTCTGCCGATTTTTAACGCGGACGAATCACGCAAAAATCTTCGGATTTCACCGATTATCATGGGGACGGCATAGGTCGAAAACTTGACGTTTAAACCCGTGTCGAAATTGTTTAAAGCCTTGATCAACCCGACGCAGCCGACCTGAAAAAGATCGTCGCTGCTCGCCTTTTGCCCGAATCGCTGGACAAGACTGAGAACAAGACGAATGTTGCACATTATGAAATATTCGCGCGCGCCGTCGTCGCCGTTTTGGATTTTTTTGATGAGTTCCAAACCTTCCGCGGAATTGATTTTCGGGAGATTGCCCGTGTTTACTCCGCAAATTTCTACCCTGTGCGCCATTTAATCCTCCTTTTTTGACGTGTATGTATAATATTTACAATTTTCAGCAAAAATATACGAAATTCTTTTTTATTTGGAGTTTAGAGTTTTGTTTTTTGGAGGTGTTTTTAATGCGGAGGGTGTTTTTAATGCGGGGGAAAACTTTTTGAAAAAAGTTTTCCCCCGTACCTGTACCGCGCCCCAAGAGTTGGACAGAGGAAAAAGATTATGATATAATAGAAAAGGAGGGAGCGGGGAGTATGGGAAAGAATAGGAAGTATGACGGTAAATTCAAGCAAGAAGTAATT
>JAISNN010000047.1 GCA_031276195.1 Clostridiales bacterium | reverse complement strand
GGACAGAAATTTTGTGAGTATAAGAGTTGAGGATTTGGAGGTTGTCAACCCGTCTAATATAGACGACGAGGGAATTTTAGAGGACCTTCCGAACCGCGACCCCGAATGGTGGTGCAAGGTAGAGGACGGCTTTATACTGAACCTAAAAGGCGAAAAGAAAAACAAAATCGCGTATGATTACGATTCGTGAGAAGTTGAGGCGTTTTGCGGCGAAAGAATTTATGATTATGATCCGCGAGAGAGGACGGTTTTAAATCAAGTCCGCCGGTTTGATTTAAAAGTTCAACCGTTATATCTTGTAAAACATTAATTGATAACTTCTAATAACTGCTCTTCATAGGAAAATAAATCATATGATTTCGCTTGATTAAACAAGTTTTTTGGGGTTAATTCAGCATCATTGTCAGCGTAAGTTTTAGCGTCAATAAAATCAAAAGATATGCCCTCTAATCTTTTTTTTATTGCGCGTATAGAACATTGAGAATTATCAATGCCTATAAAAGTTCGTTTTGTATTACTTGCCGCGAGAAGCGTTGTTCCGCCGCCCGCGAAGCAATCTAATACAATCGAATTCTCATTTGATGATTGCAAAATTATGCCTTCTATCATTTTTAAGTTTTTTTCCGTTGGATAATTGGGATTTTGAGGGTCGATAAAAGACCAGATATCTTGTATTTTATTACCCTTGTGTTCATCCGCGTATTTTTTCAATCTCGGCACGCCGTTTTTTGACCACTCTATTAATCCTTCATTATCAAGCCTATCTAATTCCGCCGGTTTTACCCTCCAATGTCTGCCTTTGGGCGGAAGCATACCTTTCCACGCCAACCCCGTTTCTCCGTTTTGCGTTTCACCCGGCGCGTGAACCGGAACGGTTGTGTATCTCCGTCCGTTATTATCTATTTTGCGGAAACTCGTTTCTAAATCTTTCCCGCTTTTTTGAACGGTTATTTCGTTCCAAATATTTTTATCTTTGTTTTTTGAATAAAATAAAACCGTGTCTTTTTGATTGCCGTAAGCGCGGCGTTTGAAGTTTTTGGGATTTGACTTTTTGCGGGTTATATCGTTTTTAAAATTATCGCATCCGAAAATTTCATCTAAAATAATTTTTATATAATGCCCGACCTTGTTATCGATGTGCAGATACAAAGACCCTTTTTCCGATAAAAGTTCATGTATCGCGACGAGTCTGTCTCTGATAAATGCCAAGTATTCGTCTAAAGACTTATTATCCGAATACGCCACAATTCCATTCGCGGCTCTGCTGATTGTGCCGACTCTCTCTTCCGACATTAAAAAGTTTTGATTTGTGTTAAAAGGCGGATCAATATATACAAGGTCAATTTTACCTTTCATATTGCCGTTTACTAAAGAGGACATTGCGTTAAAATTATCGCCGTAAATTAGAGCGGAACCCTTTATGATGATAGGTGAAAAAACGAACATATCTTTCAATATATCCGACCTGTTTCTTTTACCGCTAAAATTTAATTCCGCACACATAAAACGCCCTCCTTTACAAAGAAAACAAAAAATCTCTAAGTAATACCGCGGATAATATTATTTCAGAATCGTCAAAATCACTTCTAATAGATTTTGACGTTTTCATGCCGCAATTAATAAACAATACTCCGTCAAGTATCGCTATTTTAATCACATTATATTTTGTCGGTTTGAGATTGGTTTTCAATGTTGAAATTGCGTCCGCATATTGCGCGTCTTGATGTCCGCCGAAATCCGTTAGAAATTTCGCTTCCGCGATAACATATTTGTTATTAAATTTCGCTATAAAATCCAAGCCTTTATTATGACTATAGCCAAGATATTTTTCCGCAAATTCTTTTTTGGCTTCATCGTAAGAATTTAGAACAATATTGCCATCATAGTTCAAAAATTCATTACTATTCTCCGTAACTTTAACGCCTAATGAACCGTTTTGTATCCACTGTCTAAATAAAGGACCTATTTGTCTGTTCGTTTCTTTCGGAGCGGAGGATCTTTCTATAATTTCATCAAGACCCAACTCATAAAGCATTCCGGAAAGTCTGTCAACCGTCAGCGGATTTCTGTCTATTGCGGAATTATCTTTTTTTAAATATGCGACATAAGAATCTTTAAGAGGGAATATATCGTTTTTTAGCAGTATTTTCAATAAAGATAAGTTATCTTTATTATTAAAGTGCGTTTCTATCGCTTTTGCCGCGGAATCTGATAATTCTCTGCGTAAATTAATCGACATAGGGTATATTTTATAAAGCAAATCTAAATAATTTTTTTGATTTGCCAATTTTATGCTGTTTTCCGTCCATATATTCATTATAATACTCCCCCGAGTATATATAATATACTAAATTGCAAACTTTTGCAAATAACTTAACCGCAAATCTAAAAAAATTCTTCCGCGCTTTTGCCGCATATTATCTTTTATTGTTTTATAATTTGAACAAGACTTTTTTCTTTTCGAGCGGAATCGCGATGACAAGGCAGACGGCAATCGGCACGGGAATGAGCGCAAGTCCCGTTTCAAACGAAATTTGCGGCAGGCTTCCGCGGAACATTCCGAGCGCGGCGACGGCGAGCGTTATGATTATTATGTAGAGAAGAATGTTTCGCCCTATCGCCGCCAAAAGCGGCACGGCGCGTCCGTTCCAAAGGAATTTGTTTAGGGCGAAAAAGACGAAATAGATCGCTTGAAATTTTGAAAACGCCGTGAAAATATACGGCGCGCCCAAGGTATTGTAGTCCGTGTCGAGGCGCAGGACGTTCGCCGCCAATAGCCCGAGGACATAAAATACGACGGTCGCGGCGAAGTAGGGAATGATTTCATAAAGTTTTGTCAAAAACGCGTTTCCCGTCTCTTTTTTCGGACGGAACGTCTTGCCTTGAATATCCTTTATCCCCGCGGCGAACAGCACGACCGATATAAACCCGAACGAAGCCGCCGGTCCGCCCCCTTGCCCCGAATGCGCGCCGAGGAAAGAAAAAAGCGGATCGTGCAATATATTGTAGGCGATAAGGAGAACCGCGCCCGCGGCGAATTTCGCGGCGGCGCCGGCAAAGCCGTTACGTCTGAAAAGCGGCGTTAAGAAGGGCAGCATAAGAATTCCCGTAAAGCCGACGCCGGCGAGGTAGTTCCACGTCCAAAGGTCGCGGACAAAAATAGTTTCGCCCGCGCCTGATAGCGTCATTTGGTTTTGGATAAAAACCGTGAACAAAAACAAGCCCGTTACGGCGAGATTTTTGATGAAATGGTTTTTGTAGGCTTTTTTTCCGGCGAGGGCGAAGTGTTTATCAAAAGATTGATAGATAACGAACCCGATCAACGCGTAAAAAGCGACGGGCGCGAGGTCGGAGATATTGAACCCCCACCACGGAACGATCGGGAAGCCCGGTTCGGAATGGTTGAACCATTTTCCGAGGTCGTAGGCGGCGTATCCGCCGACTATCGGCAGATTGCGGAAGATGTGTTCGACGGCGAAAAGAAGGATCAAAAGCCCCTTTGCATTGTCGACGGTTTGGTCGCGGAGAGTGAGTTTTTGGTTTTTTTCGAGTGTTTTTGTGTAATTCATTTTTTTTGTCCTTGTATTTCGGCGGTTGTATTAGATTTTAGCGGTCGGCGGTTAGCGGAGGTGATTAGAGATTGATTTTCGGTTGATTTGGTTTGTATATAGATTTATTCCGTTTGCCGGTTTGGTTTGTTTGTGATTTATTCCGTTTGTTAATTCGGTTTGTTTGTGATTTATTCCGTTTGTTAATTCGGCTTGTTTATGATTTATTCTATTTGTTAATTCGGCTTGTTTATGATTTATTCTATTTGTTAATTCGGCTTGTTTATGATTTATTTTGTTTGCCGGTTTGGTTTGTTAATTTTTTCTTATTTTAGCGGTTGGTTAACCGGTAATATTATACCTCTTATTTTATATAGATTTGATTTGCGCCGAATGTCATTTTTTATTTTAGCGCGCTCTCCCGGTTTTCTTTAATTGAGGAAGTATAATTTAAACGCAAAAAAATTCCTATCACACAAGATAAGGAATTTTGAAAATTTATTTTTGGGATATTATGCCGTATTTTGAAATTGTAAAAGGGTTTTTTAAAAAATTTTTTTTCCGCGTACTTTGCTTATTTGAATATTTACTAAAAGTTTTTGAAAGAGAGGGCGGCGAAAATATTTAAAAAAGTTTTGCTCCGCGTACTCTGTTTATCCGAATATTTACGTGAAGTTTTTGAAAGAGGGTGAGGGAAAGTAACTTTTTATAAAAAAGTTCTCTCCCTCATTCGTTTTAATTTAAGAATAAATCCTATTTAAACAATTCTTCAAACGTATTCGCGCCCGCGATTCCGTCGGCGGAAAGTTTTCGCGTTTGCTGGAACACGCGGACGGCGTTTTCGGTTTCCGCTCCGTACACGCCGTCGACGGAGATATTATAGCCGTTAAAGAACAGCAGGGCTTGGAGGACGTAGACGGAATTGTTTTTCGCGCCGCGTTTGAGCGGACGGACGGCGTTTTTCGTTTTCGCGCCGAAGATTCCGTCCGCGGACAGGCGGGCGTTGTAGACCTCGTTCAGTTCGGTTTGCAGGGCGCGGACGAGGGCGCGTTTTGTTTTCGCGCCGTAGATTCCGTCGACGGACAGTCCCGCGTTATAGGTTTGGTTGAGTCCGCGCTGGATTTTTGCGGCGAGTTCGCGGTTTGCCGGGTAGCCTCCCCCGTTCGGGTTATACGGCAGACCGAGAGATTGCAAAATGCCGCGCGTAACCGCGGCGGCGTAGGCGTCGATATGCGCGTCGAAGTCCGCGTTATCTTGCGCGTTGCTGATGAAGCCCGTTTCGACGAGTACCGCGGGCGCGCGGGTATTCCTCAGGACGGATAGATTGTTGCTTTTGACGCCGCGGTTGACTAAGCCGCCCGCCTTGACGATTTCGTTCAAAATATTTTCGGCATAACGCGTGTTTTGAGGGGGCGAATTGATTTGTATGTAGGTTTCCGCGCCGTTCGCGTTCGGGTTGATGAAGGCGTTGCGGTGGAGCGAAACGAACATATCCGCGTTGTTGTTATTCGATATGATGCTGCGCTCCAAAAGCGGAATAAAAATGTCGGAATCGCGCGTCATAACGACTTTTTGACCTTGCCGCCTAAGATCGGCGGCGACGAGCCGCGCAAGTCTCAGATTGTCGTCTTTTTCGTAACGCGTACCGTTGACCGCGCCGTAATCGTATCCGCCGTGTCCGGCGTCAAGAACAATAGTTTTCATTATATACCTCGTTTTTTTGTTTTGGTTTGGATATGATGTATTTTTAATTTGGATATGACATATTATGAAAAATTTCAAAAATATGTTATCTTGATATTATTTTGAACGTTGCTTTGAACGTTATCTTGATATTATCTTGCACGTTGTCTTGATATTGTCTTGATATTATCTTGAACGTTGCTTTGAATGCCGTCTTATTCGGCGGTAAAAAAACGAGGAAGGTTTTTGCGGAAATAAAAAAATACGGCTGTATTTTGATATATAACCGTATTTTTAAAAACGATACTTTTAAATATTACGAAAGAAAAAAGGTATTAAAATATGGCGTTAATGAACGTTTCGACCTCGTTCCACGCGGCGTTTGCCTCGTCTAATTTCGGAAAGAGGGCTTGAAAGACGTGAAACATATTCTTGTATGTGGTTTGCGTAACGGAAACTCCCGCTTTTTTCGCTTTTTGCGCTGTTTTTACGGTGTCGTTCGTTATATCCTTTGTCCCGACCTGCATAAGCATAGGAGGAAAACCGCGAAAGTCGCCGTAATACGGCGAGATATAAGGGTCTTTCGGATCGTTGTGTTTTCCGGCATAGTCCGTGGTTTTGAATAGATAGTCCAACTTTGTCCAAGCCGACATCGTAACGATTCCCGCGGGCAATTCAACGCCGTGATCTCTCAGATACAAAGTCAGCGCGAGGGCAAGTCCGCCGCCCGCGGAATCTCCGGCGATAATGATATCTTGCCCCTTAAAGCCGCCGTTCAACAGCACATAGTACGCGGTCAGCGCGTCCTCCAAAGCCGCGGGGTAGGGGTTTTCGGGGGCGGTTCTGTAATCGACGGTCAAAACTCCCGCGCCGCTTATGTCCGCGTATTGCTGCGCCATACGCCGATAGAGATTGCCGCCGTAGTCGAGGTTTCGGACGTACGCGCCGCCGTGAAGATGCAAGATCGCCTTGCCGGGTTTTTCGCCTTTTTTGTGCAGCCATTCCGTCGGAATATTGTCGCCGGCCGTTCCGTAATCGACGGCGTATAGATCGCCGAGAGTCCAGTTTTCGTTGAGTTCGTTCAGAATTTTACGCGCTTTTTTGTTCGGCGCGCCGAAATTTTCCGGCATACCGCAAGAGGTCAAAAGAATTGAAAAAAAAGCGAACGCAAAGATCAACGCGAAAATTTTTTTTTGTTTTGTCATAAAAAACACCCCGTATTTTTTTATTTTGCCGCAAGAAATTTATTTCCAATATATCGGTTCGGCTTATTCGGCGTTTTCATCGGGAAGACGGTCGAAAAAATCGGCTATTTTGTCTATCAGTTTCGTCAGACCGTCCAAATCTTCGCCTTGCAATTCCTCCGCGAGCGCATCCGAAATCCGCGCTAAAATTTTTTCGCTCTCCGCCAAAACCTCCGCGCCCGTCTCCGTCGGCTCGATCATCGGACTGCGGCGGTTGGTTTTGTCGATTTTCCGTTCGATGAAGCCTCTGTCTTCGAGTGAATTCAAAATGCGCGTTATGATCGGCGGCGGAACGTCGAGAAATTCTGAAATCCGCGCCGCGCGTCCCATATGCGGCGGAAGCGCGCCGCCTTGCCGCGCCGCGTACAATCTGCGCAAGACGAGATATTCGCCCGGTTTTAGCCTGCCTTGGGATAGAACTTTTCTCATTTGCCGCCGCATACCGAAGCACGACCGCAAAAGTTTGATTCCTTTCGATTCGTCCATTTAAAAATTCCTTTATGCCCGTTAAATTTTTCGTAAATCCGCTTACGCTTGTTAAATTTTCAAATCCGACATTGACGTATTGTCATATATTGCACCATATTATCATTGATAACAATTATAATATATAATATTGTAATTGTCAATAGAAATACTCTATTTTTTTCATATTTTTTATTTGAAAAACCGAGGACGCTTTTTTAAGTAAAAATATAAAAAAATACGGCTGTATTTTGATATATAACCGTATTTTAGAACGAGTATGTTTATATGCCGTATTTTAAATTTAGAATATTTGATCAGCGTATTTTAGGACGCGTATATTTCGGCGGCGTATTTTAGAACGCTGAATATTTTATGCCGGATACTAAACCGCTTACGTTTTTATTCTATAAATGATATTTTTTCTTTATAAAGATATTCGTAATATTTTCCGGCAGGATCTTATCGGCGGCGGAAAGAGCCTTGTTCACGATCCCGACCGCGTCTTTTTGCGGCGGATTTTCGCTTTCCGCGGCGGCGGCGACGGTTTTTGCGACCTTTGCGGCGGACATACCGCTTTGCTCCGTATCGGACAGGGCGGCGTGGGCTTTCATCATGCGCCGTTCGTATACGCCCGTCGCGCGCGGAGGATAGATTTTGCGTTTCCGCGTGAAATTCGTCGCCGTGCCGCCGGGCAAGATTGCCGTAACCTTAATTCCGTACGGTTCGACCTCCAACGCGATACTTCGGACAAGCATATTGAGAGCCGCTTTACTCGCGCTGTAAAACGCGTCGAAAGCGATCGGGAATATGCCGCCCATAGAACTTATCGCGATAATTTTTCCGCCGCCCGCGCGCCTCATCGGGGGAATCAACAGCCGGACGGCGCGCGCAAACCCGAAAAAATTTACGTCGAAAAGATAGCGGCAGTCCTCCTCCGTCGTGTTTTCAAAGGGCGCGGAGAGGGAAAATCCCGCCGAATATATAAAAATATCGATTTTGTTTTCGGCGGCGAGTACCTCCGCGACGGCGGCGTCGAGCGAAACGGGGTTTGCGGCGTCGGCGATCAGGTTTTTGATGCCGGGAAGTTCGGAAGGGGTTCTGGACGCGTTGTATACGGAATAGCCTTTTTCGAGAAAAAGAGCGGCGGTTTCCGCGCCGATTCCGTCGGACGCGCCGATTATAAAGACGGTTTTTGTGCGTGCCGCCGTCGGGTCGTGAGTTTCCGTTTTTGTAGGTTTCGCCGCCGTCGGGTCGTAAGTTTCCGAAAGGGCGGTTTCGTCGGAATTTTCGATGACCGCGTCATAGCCGTCGGGGTTTAAGTCGCTTCCGTTTAATTCTTTTTCCGTATCGATATCGAGCGTCGCCGCCTCGAAGTCGCGGGAGTTTAGAAACGCGCCGGCATTGCTATATTCCGCGTTTTTGAGAACGCCGTCGAAAGCCCCGTCGGGAACAGTCCAAGAGTTCGGAGAGAGCGCGGCGAAAGGCGATTTTTCGGAAATTTTTCCGGTTTGAACTTTTGAATTCGGTACGTCGGTTTGGTTTTCGGACGTAGCGTTCAAAGGTGATTTTTCCGAAGTTTTATCGGTTTGCGTTTTATAATTTCCGTTAAGGTTTGATTTTGAATCGGATTCATCGGTTTGAACTTTCGCATTCGGCGCGTCGGTTTGGTTTTCGGACGTGGTGTTCGAAGGTGATTTTTCCGAAGTTTTATCGGTTTGCGTTTTATAATTTCCGTTAAGATTTGATTTTGAATCGGATTCATCGGTTTGAACTTTTGCATTCGGCGCGGCGGTTTGAATTTTCGCGCCCGGTTCGTCGCTTATACTTATACCGCTCAAAGAGGGTTCGGCCGTTTCGGAATCCCATTCGTCGTTTAGGGCGAAGCCGTCGGCGCGGCTGTCCTCGGCGATTTTGTCCGAATGCCAGTCGGGTTTTTCGACCGCGTCCGCCGATATGTCGTCGGGAATAATATTTCGCTCCCTGCCGTTTCGTGTAGCGGAAGTGTAAAAATCCGAATTGCGACGCGGCATAGAACCGCGGTTTTCCGTGTCGTTTTGGTTGATATTTTGCGGCGCGGAAGTGTAAAAATCCGAATTGCGACGCGGCATAGAACCGCGGTTTTCCGTGCCGTTTTGGTTGATATTTTGCGGCGCGGAAGAGTCGAATCCCGAACCCGCGTCCAAGATCGAGTCGTCGTTTTTGTAAGCCGAATCGACCGATTCGGGGGTAAACACGCTGTCGCGCGTAAAGCCCGAGCCGGAGTCGAACACGGCGGCGGAGTTGTCGAACGGATTAAAAAGCGCGTTTGAATCGTTATAAAAATTTTCCATAGTACCTTTATTATGCGGATAATTTTTAAATATATGTATGAGAGGACGCGTTTTTAAAAAAAAACGAGCGTGAAAATTGACAAAAAAAGAATAAAAGTAAATTAAAAAAAGAATAAAAAAACGCGGTATAGAACCGCGTTTTTTGAGGAGATTTAGGGTGCGTTATGCAAACGCTCCCGATTATTGAAAGTTTTTGAAAAGGATGCGCGGAAAATACTTTTTATGAAAAAGTTTTTTTTCCGCATATTATTTGAAAACAAAAAACTTTACGCCGCCGTTTTAGTTATTTTTAAGATTGTTCCGGATGCGGGCGGAGCGGTTACGGAGAACGGCGCGTCCGAGGTTTTCGTTTCGCCGGACAGGATATCTTTGACAAATACGGAGGAGGCGTCAAATCCGAATTCCGAAAGGTTTAAAAGGAAGGGAACGGAGACGGTTTGGTTCGGATTAAAGAGGGCGACATAGAGTGTTTCGCCGTCCAAAAGATAGAACACCTTAGATGCGCGCCCGGCGTACAGCGGACGGAACGCCTTATTTTTCGCGGCGATTTCCATAAGTTCGCCGTTTTCCAAGAAAGTTTCGGCGCGTTCTTTCGACTCGGGGTATGCGATATTGTCGCTCCACATCAGGAGCGAGCCTCCGATGACGCGGGACACGACGGCGGCTTTCGCCTCGTTTTCCGTCGCGTAGGGCGGCGTTTTTTCGTCGTAATATCGATACATAACGAGGTGATCGGGGTCGGAAACGGAGATTATTCTGCCGTTCATCCACCACCCGTAAGACAAGGAATTGAGCAGATAGAACGTGTGATTTATTTTCGCGAAAACGTCGCACGATATGCGGCGCGAATGGATATTCATTCCGGAAAAGACGGGCGATATGGCGGCGTTGATAAAGAACGGATCGCGGTCGTTTTCGCGGACGTAGTTTTCGGTATATTCCCTGATATGTTTCAGCCCGTAGTTAAAGGCGGCGATACCCGTCGGTCCCGCCGTTTTGTCGTAGTGTTCGCCCTCCATCGCACCGTCGTTTATGAAGTCGAGTTTGACGTATTGATAGCCCCAATCCAAAATCGTTTCCAAAAAGGAGTCGATTTTCTTTAACGCGAACGGGTTTGTGGCGTCTACGGAATACCGGTCGCCTATGCTTATCAAAACGCCGTCTTTGTTGCGAAGCACGATATCGCGGTTTTTTAAAGTATTTCCGGAGTCGTCCGTTATGGGATTTCCGGAATAATCGGTGAGGTCTTGATCCAAAGAGGCGGTTCCCCACACCGTAAACGGATTAAAATACACGCCCGCCTTTTGACCGTTCGCTTTCGCGTATGCCGGGAAAGCCGCGCGCTCTTCGCGGTCCAATCCGTCGAAGCCGCTGTCAAAATTGACATAGACGTCCGCGCCGCCGCCGTAAGAGGGGAGATTTTGTTTGATATAGTCGCTCATTCCGGTCATAGTGCCGTAGTTCATATCGAAGGCTAAGGCCGCCCAAGAATTGTAGCCCACGGGGACTTTCCCCTCCCATTTCAACATCGGTTCGGCGATCCCCGCCGCGTCGCCGAAACTCTCCAAACCGTCGCGGTAGTCGCAGAAAAAGCCGTAAAACATACGCGGAGAGGCGAGAGATTTTCCCGTGATATAGCCGTGTTCGATCGAGTCCGCGTCTTTGTTATTATAGTCGCGGGATTCCTTGCTAAGTTTTCCGAAGTGCATATAAAGCCCGTCGAAGCTGATCTTTCGCGTGAGGGAATTCGCGCCGCCGCTTGCGGCGAGGGCGTTTTTAAAGATTGAATTGTCGAGCGCGCCCGCGACGAGAGCCTCTTTTTCCGATTCGCTGAAAATCATTGAAACGCCGTAGCCGAGCATATCGCCGCGGAAAGTCAGCGGGCGCGGAGAAAAGTCCTCGTAGGAATCGTTGTCGAAGGGGGTTTCCAAGAAGGACAATTTTTTCATATTTCCGAGTACGGTTTTCGCGCCGCCGTGTTTTTCGGAGAGGATTTGGCGCATATCGTTGGTCGCGATCTCGTCCGGCGAGTCGATTTTTATGTCCGTGATGAGCGATTCCGCGCCGTCGTATATATAAAAGTTTTGGCTCATAGTCATAGAGGGCGACAAGGTTCTCACCGCGGTCAAGCCCTTGCCCGTTCCGAAGCCGTCCGAAACGTCGAAAGAATAGACGCGTAAAAGAGGGCAATCTTTGCTCTTAAAAAGCGTCTTTTTTCCGTCGGCGGTTTTGATTTCCGCTTGCGAATATGCGCCCGTCGTGATCGCTTTCCCGTTATAAGAAACGTTGTAGCGTCCTTTCGCGGTGTCGTAGACGAGGGAGATATAGCCGTTGGAGAGGGAAGCCGCGCCGCGGCTTTCGGAATAAAAGGCGGCGGCGGGGTCGGCTTTTAGGTTCATCGGGGCGTATACGTCCGCGAGGAGAAAGAGATTGTAGGCGGCGAAAAGCCCGACCGCGGCGATAAGGACGAAAGCAACGGAAACCGTTATAATTCTCATCTTTTTTGACATACGGAAAAATACCTCTTTATAATATTTTGAAAATGAAACGGCATTGTTTTTTTGAATATTCCAAGCCTATTTCATATCGTTTTTGAAAGTGAAGCGGCATTGTTTTTTTGAATATCCCAAGCCTCTTTCATATCGTTTTGAAAATGAAGCGGCATTATTTTTTGAATATTCCAAGCCGATACTTTTAAAAGCGCGGCTTTTTTGACCGCATTATTTATGACGATTCTATTATAACTCATTATCGGACGAAAGTCAAGATTTATATAAAAATCCGATCTTGTTTTTTTTATGCAATGATTACGGTTTAAAGCCGCCGGACTTGATTTAAAAGTTTAACCGCCGTATATAAGGGTTTAACGAGAATAAACATATATTTACGCGCATATATTTATAGCGATTACCGCGTTAAAAATTCAAAAAAATAAACCGCGGCGTGATAGAAAAAACGCGCGTTAAGGTATTTAAGAAACCGTTAAAGATTCAAAAAAATAAACCGCGGCGCGGCAAAAAAGACATACGGCGTTAGAAATTCAAAAAAAATCGTTTATAAATTCAAAAAATAAATAGCGGAGCGGCAAAAAAAAGACATACGGCGTTAGAAATTCAAAAAAATCGTTTAGAAATTCAAAAAAAATAAACCGCGGCGGATTCGTCAAAAAAACCGCCGAAAGGACTCGGAGAATATCATATGGAAAAATTAAAAAATATGAAAAAATCAAAAAAAGCGATAATAATTCTTTGCGCCGCCGCCGTTGCCGCGGCGGTTTTCGGCGGTATTTTTCTTATGGCGCGCGGGCGGGGCGGCGTCGATTTGAGCGGCAACGTCTGCTATTTCGACGAACGCGTTTTTTTCGGGAAGAACGCGAACTTCGCGGTTTCGGTTTATTCGGGACGGGGCGAAAAAAATTTTTTGACGGACGGAAAGGCGACGGATGTGGAGAGTTTTTGCAAGATCGTTTTGAACGTTTTGAATCCCGCCTATTCAAAAATCGCGTCGTTCGACTGCGAGGTCTTTTTTGAGGACGGGAGTCATTCGCCCGGAAAAATCGAAAAAGATCCGCTGACGCTCGAATATACCGCGGATATCGAGGCGGCGGAGATTAAGAACGTCAAGTCCGTATACATAAAATACGCCGCGGCGAAGGGCGATTCGATAGATGTCAAGGGCGCGGCGGAGGGCGGAATATCCGCGGAGGGGGCGTTCAACGCCGCGGTCAAAGTCTTTTCTAAGGAGATTAAAGAGAATACGAAGAACGGCGGATTCGACCGGGAAATCTATGTGAAATTCGTTTCGGGCTACGGCGGCGGCGAACCTCACTATTGGTACGTCGCGTTCATAGCGTCGGACAGCGACTATTGGGCGGTTTTGATAGACGCGAAAACGGGCAAAACGGAACTGAAAAGAGGATAAAAAACTTTTAATAAGTAAGATTTTAAATAAAGAACGCGGTTTTTTATGCGGAGGGAAACTTTTTGAAAAAAGATTTTCTCTCCGCGTTTTTTTAAAAAAATAAAAAATAGTATTGATTTCTTTGCGGATAAGCGTTATAATGTACTAATTAAACTTTTCATCCGCGCGGCGTAAGGATTAAAAGTTTAATTAGCATAAAAAGAAAGCGGTATACGGCGATGATAAAAAAAATTGAAAACGAAATTATAAAAGCGACTTGTTCAAAGGCGCTTCAAAGGGCGATTCGCGCGGCAAAATTCAGGGTTTCCGATTTTGACCTGCTCATTTTGGCATACAAGCACGCGCCGGATTTTGCGGCGAGGCTTGACCTGATTAAACTGATTCAAGAAAACACCGGAGACAAACCGACGCGCGCGCAGGCGAAAAGGTGTATCGGATTTGAAAAGGCGAAATACGAACTTTTTAGGAGCGGCGAGCAAGATTGCGTATTCGAGGTCAAGATAAAGGATGAACCTAACGCGCTCGAGGAAAGATACCTTGCGAAAACTTATGACGGCGCGTTGAAAAAGATACGTTTTTTTTGCAAGCATTACAAATTTGTTAAATTTAACGAAAACACGCGGATTATTATCGAAAAACGTTTGGTTTCGGACGAGAAGTCCGTCAAGGAATTCGGCGAGGATCACCGCGGCGAGGCGCGGTTTAAGGGTAAGGTCGTTTTGGACAAGATCGATCATAAAAAGATGAACGAATATACGCTGCTGAATAAGCCGGATTGCAAGCGTAAATGCACCGATTGCAACGCGCGTTGCTTTATATATAAAGCGCCGGAATTGCCGCCGTTTTTGAAAAACTTCGACGTCGTTCGATATGAAGGTGATTATTACGGCGGCGGAAATAATTTTTCGATTGTGTTGATTACGGAGGACACGGGGAATACGAAGGACGACGGGGACGACTGCGCGTATTGCATAGAGATAAACCCGGACATTCTCGACAGGGAAATAGATACGGATGAAAAGTTTTTCGAGGCTTTGTTTAACGCGCACGAGCATATCGAATATCCGCGGCTTGAAACCGTCGCGGCGGACGTCTTGCCCGAAAAAACAAAGGCGGCGTATGAAAAAATTATGAGTTTATTCGAGCGGTTCGGAAATCCTTATTTATAAAATCTTTTGAAAACGCGGCGCGTAAAACTTTATTGTACTAATTAAACTTTTCATCCGCGCGGCGCAAGGATTAAAATCCGTCCGTTTACCGCCGTACTAAATTACTGAAAGTTTTTGAAGGGCGGTACGGAGGGAAACTTTTTTCAAAAAGTTTCCCTCCGTCTTATTCTTATTCTCTAATATATTAGCGTGTCATATCGTTCACGGCGGAGAGCAATTTTTTGATATCGGATCGTGTGTTTACGTAACCGATTCCGACGCGCACCGCGCCGTTTTTGAGTGTTTTGAGGCGGTTATGGACGAGGGGGGCGCAGTGCAGACCGGTTCGGACGGCTATGCCGTAATTTTCGTTCAGAATATCGCCGGCGTCGGAGGAAGTCATACCCTCGACATTAAAAGATACGACGCCGTTGAGGTCGTTTTGCGCGGTATAGAGTATAACTTTTTTTATGGACGCAAGTCCGTTTAGGAGTTCGCGTGAAAGTACGCGGATTTTTTCTTCTATTTCTTTTTTATTTTCAAGCGTCCATTTTATGCCTTCGGCGAGTCCGCAAATTCCGGGCGTATTGACCGTGCCGCTTTCAAAGGCTTCGGGCGCGGAGGACGGCTGGTATACGCTGTCGCTTGCCGTCCCCGTGCCGCCGAAGAGGATAGGTTTCAAGGTTATTTTTCCGGAGAATCCGCTTTTTTTCCGCTCTTGGAATACGGTGTTTTCCGCGTTATTTCCGACATTTAAGATCACTTTATTTTCATCATAATTTTGCGGTGCAATGCTCTTAAAAGGTTCGCCGTTTTCCGCGTTATTCCGCGGTACTATACCGCGGAAAAGCCCGTTTTTTTCCGTATTATTTTCTTCGTAATTTTGCGTTTTTGCGCCGTTAACCACCCCGTTATTTTTCTCGTAATTTTGTGATTCTATACCGTTAAAAAATCCGTTATTTCTTTCATCGTTTTGTGATTCTATACCGTTAACCCCCCCGTTATTTTCCTCATAATTTTGCAACGCTATACCGCCGTAAAACGTATTATTTTCCGCCGCCGCAAGTCCGCGGTTAAACGCCAAAAACCCCGTTCCCTGCGGTCCGTGCAGCCCTTTATGCCCCGCCGCCGCCAGCATATCTATGCCGTATTTTTTCATATCGATTTCGGCGTGTCCGAGGGATTGCGCGCCGTCGACGAGGAGGAGGATTCCGCGTTCCGCGGTCAGCCGTCCGATAGATCGGACGTCGGCTTTCGCGCCCGTAACGTTCGAGATATGGTTGACGCATACGAGGTAAGTTTCGGGGGTAAGCGCGTTTTCGACGTCTTTCGCGGAGGGCGCGCCGTATTGTCCGGACGGGAGGATTGTCAATCGGATTTTCCCGAGTCGTTTTAATTCAAACAGCGGACGCAGAACGGAATTGTGTTCGTTATCGGTGGCGATGATGTGTCCGCCGTTTTTGAGTGTTCCGAAGATCGCGAGGTTTAGGGCTTCGGTGCAGTTTTTCGTAAAGACGACTTCGGCTTGCGGGTCGCCGGCGAGGGTACGGACGGCGGCGCGGGCGTTCATAACGGCGGCGGCGGCGCGGATCGAGTCGGAATGCGCTCCGCGTCCCGGATTCGCGCCGTTTTTGAGTTCGTTTATGACGGCGCGGAGGACGGTTTGCGGCTTAAACCGGCTTGTGGCGGCGTTGTCTAAATATATCATTTTCTTAAAAACTCCTTGATTTTTTTGCGCGGATCGCTATTTTTCGACCGCGTTTTCCGTATTTTTATTTTATTTTGCACTATAATTTTTCTTTTTTTGAAGGCTTTATTTTGCTTTGCCTTATAATTTCCGTTTTTTTGAACGTTTTATTATGTATGAATTAATGTTTATCGGTTGTTTTTTTGAATGTCTTTATTTTATTTCGCATTGTTATTTTTCGTTTTTTTGAACGCCTTTATTTTGCTTTGCATTATAATTTCCGTTTTTTTGAACGCCTTATTATGTATGAATTAATGTTTATCGGTTGTTTTTTGAACGCTTTATTTTATGCCGAATTGCTGTTTCTCATTTTTTTTGAAGGCTTTGTTTTATGCCGAACTATAATTTCTCGATTGCGCTTTAAACGCTTTATGTTTTTGTTTGACCGTGCGGCCGCTTTCCGCTTCCGCTTTTTATGCGCTTAATGCCGTCATAGCGGTAAACTTTGAACGGTTATAGTAATATATATATATTATACGGAGGCGCATAATGAATGTTTACTATATCGCCGTGTTTAGAACGCGCGAAAATACGATGAGATTTAACGCCGAATTGAGCGGGCGCGGTTTCGGGTCGACGGTCATAAACACACCGAGGGAGTTGCATTCGGGCTGCGGAATTTCGGTAAAATTTCAAGAACGCGCCCTAAACTACGCGAAACGGGCGGTAAGATACTATGATTATCAATCGTTCGCGGGGTTTTTCCGCAGGGATTCCGACGGATATTCGAGGGCGTAAGCGCGGAGCAAATGCGGAGAATATAAAGAACGGAAGGCAATTCACGGTAAACGCGTTGAGAATACGCAACGCGGTATGCGCGGAAAGAAATGCGGAGAATATAAAAAACGTAAGGCAATTCACGGTAAACGCGTTGAGAATGCGCAACGCGGTATGCGCGGAAAGAAATGCGCGGAATATAAAGAACGTAAGGCAATTCACGGTAAACGCATTGAGAATGCGCAACGCGGTAAGCGCGGAAAGAAATGCGGAGAATATAAAAAACGGAAGGCAATTCACGGTAAACGCGTTGAGAATGCGCAACGCGGTATGCTAAAAAATACGGAGTAAAGAATACACGGCAAAGAATATATCTCAAATAATACACTGCAAGTAATACACGGCAAAGAATATGCCGCAAAGGATATTTGGTATAGAATAAATAAGTTCAATACGGCATAAATAAATCCGGCGGAACTAAAAACTTAACGAACACTTTTTTCTCTTTTTGCGTATTATTGCAATATAAAGCGGTTTTTTAAAAAATATTTTCTGAAAACCGCAGTCTAAAAAGGAGGTAAAAGCGATGTTTAACAATTACGGAGGATGCGGCTGCGGCGAAAACGACGGAAACGGCTGGATCTGGATACTTATTTTGCTCTTGTGCTGCGGCGGCGGAAACGGGTTCGGCGACAAAATCGGCGGATCGTGCGACATATTGATTTTGATACTTATTTTGAGTTGCGTTTGCGGCGGGTCTTTGAACGGCGGCTGCAAGTAGAAGGTTTGCAAAGAGATTCCGCATACCTAAAAAAACGGGTTTGCTTTTTGCGCCGTGAACTTTGCGGCGGATCTTTGAACGGCGGCCGCAAGTAGGAGGTTTGCAAAGAGATTCCGCGTACCTAAAAAAACGGGTTTGCTTTTTGCGCCGTGAATTTTGCGGCGGATTTTAAAAAATTCGTTGGCGTTACGCTTAAATACGGGAGGTAAAAACCATTCATTTTCAAAAACGTTAGCATATCAAAAAAAACAAAAAGCCTGCGGAAAACCGCGGGCTTTTTTTAGTTGTCCGTTAAACGTAAAAATCCCCCTCCGCGGGAGGGGTAGGGGTGGGGCGACCGTTTTAATAGCGGTCAGTGATTAGTAGTCGGCGGTCGGTGATCGGCGGCGGTGATTATTAACGCTTAGCGGGTCTCTATCCTTGAAATTCCCCTCCGCGGTAGGGGTAGGGGTGGGGCGGTAAAATTTAAAAAACGGCGGTATAGTTCCGCAAAATTTAAAAGTTTTTTCGGTTAAGAAATGCCGATTAAACGGAAAAAATTCTAAAAATTTAATTTGGAAAGTTCTGTCAAATATTCGTCGGCTTCGATTATCTTTCCGTCGATTTTGACGTATTGGGCGGTCTTTGTGATTTTCCGGCATTTTTGTCCCGAAAGGCTTTCTATTTCCGCGGCGGCGGTTTCGGCGCGGAGGTTCGTCGAATCGATATTGATTCTGATTATAGTACCGCCAAAGGCGTTTTTCAAGCCGGCGTTTTCATCATTTTTGCCGTTCGGTTTTTGGGAATTTTCATTTTGGTTTTCGTTTTTCAAGCCGGCGTTTTTTATGGCGTTATTTTCTGCGTTTACGCTTTGCGAACCGTCGTTTTCGATCCCGGGAGCGTACGGAATTATTTCGGCGCGATAGATATACGGGCGTATATTTTTTTCTTTTCCGTTTCGGTTGGTGAAAACTATTTCGTCTTTTTCGAGCAGTTTTTTTATATGTGCGGCGGTTGCGCCCGGGATTTCCAAAGAGTAGTCGGCGGAAAATATTTTCCCGGCGAGGTTGGGATTTTTCGCGGTATAGAACCGCGATACGGGCGGCAAAAGGTTATGCGCCGCCGCGGAATATCTTTTAAAAAATTCGTCGGCGTTCTCTTTCGTATCTGCGGTAAAATATTCGCAGTCGCTGTAAGCGAAAAGGGGCAGAGGCGGAGACAGAAAGAGTTCGGCGTGGGCGTTATAGCCTTTTGAATATGCGACGTCGAGGTTTGCGCGCCGAATGCCGCGATAGACCGCCCGGAATATATCGATATGAGATATATACACGGCGGCGGCGGTCTTTTTATATTTTATCGTAACCATAGTTTTCTTTCCTTATTTTTCGCGGTATAGAAGCGTGTTTTTACGGCATATTTTATAATGCGTTCCCAACGTTTGAGGATTTGCTTTTATATCGTGTTTTTTATTAGACATTTCGCGGTATAAAAAGCGAATCTCGTTATTTTTTTGCCGCGTATAACGACGTTTTTTATTATATATCCGCCGCGTACTCCGCGGTACGGACCCGCGTTTTTTAAGCGTTTTTTTTCATATCACTGAAAGCGGTTTCGTTTTTTTATGCTTGTATTTTTTTGCCGTATTCCGCGGCACGGACCCGCGTTTAAAATCCGCATTCCGCTCCGCAGTGATTGCATTCCTCAAAGCATCCGGGCGTAGTCTTTCCCGTATAGGCTTTTTTGCGTTCATATTCGAGATAGTCGTGTCTTACGGAAAAGTCGATAAATTCCCACGGGAGTTTTTTGTCCTCTCCGATCTCATCCAAATACGCGCCGAAGCCGATCCCGCATTCTTTAAACGCCCCGTCCCATTTCTTTTGGTCAAATTTCTCGCTCCACGCGTCGAAAAAGCAGCCTTTCCGGTATGCCGTTTCGATGACTTTCGACAGTTCCGCGCCTCCCCGCGCCATCGCGCATTCCAGACGGGACGACGACGCGTCGTGGTAGTGATACCGCACGCCTTTCATAGCGTTTAAAGTATTTTTTAAAAGGTTTTGTTTGGCGGCGGCTTCTTCTTCGGAGATCATTCTTTCGCGTTGAAAGGGGGTAAGCGGTTTCGGAATAAAAACCGACGTGCTGACCGTGATATTGAGGCTGTTATTCCGGCAAATTTCGCGGTACAGAGCGCGGATTTTTTTGACGATTTCGACTATTCCCAAGATATCCGTTTCGGTTTCCGTGGGCAGACCGATCATAAAGTACAGTTTGACCGACCGATAGCCGGCGTTGAATGCGCGCGTTATGGACTGTGTGATATTTTCGTCCGATATGTTCTTATTTATTACGTCGCGCAGTCTTTGCGTTCCCGCTTCGGGCGCGAACGTCAGGGAACTTTTTCTCGACGCGTCCGTATATTCCGCAAAAAAACTGTCCAGCCGCAGGGAGGGGAGGGATAGGTTTATATGACGGGCGGCGAGTTCGGGTTTAATTTCGTTCATAAGATCGCGCAGGCAGGAATAGTCGCTTGTGCTGAGCGACGCCAAGGTGATTTCGTCGAAGCCCGTATTTTTTATCAATTCGAATATAATGTCCTTTACGGTTTGTTTTTTGCGTTCTCTGATCGGGCGGTAAAAGAAGGCCGCCTGACAAAAGCGGCAGCCGCTGCGGCAGCCGCGGTAGAGTTCGACTACGGCGCGGTCGTGGACGATTTCGATATTCGGGACGAGGGGTTTTAACGGCGGTATAGAAGCGTCGAAATCTTCGACGAAAGCCTTTCGGACGACGGTTTTTTCGTCGGACAGGGAGGGTATAAAAAACCCGCGTATTTTTTGCGCCGCTTTTAAGAATTCCGTTTTATTCCCCTTATATTTTTTGTAGAGTTCGCCGAATTCGACGAGAGCGTTCTCGCCCTCTCCGACCAAAACCGCGTCGAAAAAATCCGCGTAGGGCATCGGATTGACGCAGCACGGGCCGCCGCCGATGAGGATAGGGTACGAGTCGTCCCGGTCTTTTGCGCGGAATGGGATTCCCGCGAGGTCCAGCATATATAAAACGTTGGTATATATCAGTTCGTGTTGGACGGAAAAGCCCAAAATATCAAAATCTTTGAGGGGTTTTTTAGTTTCGACGGACATCAGCGGCACGCCTCTTTGCCTTATTTCGGCGGCGAAGTCCGTCCACGGCGCAAAGCACCGTTCGGCGATGAAGTCCGCGCGCGCGTTTATGACGGCGTAGAGCAGGGATAGGCCGGCGTTACTCATACCGATTTCGTACGTTTCGGGGAAGCACATACAAAATCGGACGGCGGCTTTTTTTTGCATATCGGGGAGGTTATGTTCGCCGCCCGTATAGCGCGCGGGTTTTTCGACGCGTTTTAAAATCTCCGAAAATTCGTATGAGATTTCGTTTGTTTCCGAATTCCGCATTTCGGAATTCCCGTTTGCTTTTCCGCTTGTGTTTGCGGAATTTTGAATTCCCACGTTTTGCGCGTCCGAAAGGACGGAATTTGTTTCCGTATTCCGCATTTCGTATTTTTCGTTTGTAGTTTCATTGTTTTGAACGCCCGAAAGAGCGGGTTTTGTTTTTCCGTTCCGAATTTTTATATCGGTCTTTGTTTTATCTGTTTTCATAGTAGATTGATTATAGAATTTACGCGGCAAAAAGTCAAGTAAACGGACGGATAAAAGTAAATTTCAAAAAAATCAAATTATACCGACGCATGAGGGGGCAAGGGTGGGGCGACCTATAATAAACGGTGATCGGTGATTAGTGATCGGCGGTCAGCGGCTGCGGTTCTTAGCGGTCAGCGGTTAGAGATCAACGGCGGCGGATATTACCGCTTAACGGTTATCTATCCTTATATTCCCCTCCGCGGGAGGGGTAGGGGTGGGGCGGTCGATTTGGATTTATACCTTAAACCGCTTTTTATCACGCGTTTTGAGAACCGCCTTAAAAGAATAAAAAGCCAAGCGAAAGGACGGATAAAAGAAAATTTCAAAAAAATCAAATTATTTTTCAAAAGGTATTGAAATGCGTTAAAAAGTGTGTTATAATCAATATATCAAAATAAATCGGAGGATTTTTTTATGGATATCAAAACAACTGATACTAGCGCATACAAGTTTTCGGCAAGCAGCATAGGTTCCACGGCGAACCTTAACCCGGGCGGAGCCTACGGAACAAAAGCGCCCGAACCCGTCGCCCCCCCTCCCGCGCCCGTTTTGAGCAAAAAAGAGCAGAAAGCCAAAGACAAAGCCGACAAAAAAGCCGCGAAAAAAGCGAAAAAGTAAGGTTTTGTTTTCAAAAGAGGAACGTACCTTTTGAGTGATTGTATAGCGATTTATGTGTCGTCGAAAAAAATCAAGAAAAAGCGCTGCGCATAAAAAAATAAAAAAACGGATAGGTTTTTTGCCGTCCGTTTTTTTGTTTACATTTTTTTGTTTATGTAGTATAATTTAAAAAGCGCAAAAACTATGTATAAAAACATAAAAACGGCAATGCAAAAAAACAAAAAAAAAATATAAAAAAAACGATATACAAAAAATCAAAAAAACAAATACAAAAAACAAATACAAAAAACAAAAAAATGCGGGGATTTTAAAAAAAGGGTAGGTTATGAAAAACAAAAAGAAATTTTACATTACGACGCCGATATATTTTCCGAGCGGAAATTGGCATCTCGGGACGTGTTACACCACGGTTATGTGCGATTGTCTGGCGCGGTTCAAGCGCAAGCAGGGGTTCGACGTTTTTTACCTCACGGGAACGGACGAACACGGGCAAAAAATCCAGACGAACGCGGAAAAATGCGGCGTTTCGCCCAAAGAATACGTGGACGAAAAGGTATTTAAATTGAAAGAACTTTGGGCTTTGCTCGGGATCTCGTACGATAAATTTATCCGCACGACGGACGAAGAGCATATCGCCGCCGTGCAAAAAATCTTTACGGAACTGTATGAAAAGGGGGACATCTATCTCGGCGAATACACGGGGCATTATTGCGTGCCGTGCGAGTCTTTTTGGACGGACGCGCAACTTATCGACGGGAAATGCCCCGATTGCGGGCGCGAGGTAAAATTGATGAAAGAGGAGAGTTATTTTTTCCGTCTTTCAAAATACCAAGCCAAAATCGAGAAACTGTTCGAGGAAAACCCCGATTTTTTGGAGCCGAAAAGCCGCCGCAACGAGATGATAAACAATTTTTTAAAGCCCGGGCTTGCCGATCTTTGCGTGAGCAGGACGACTTTAAAATGGGGGATACCCGTGCCGTTTGATCCTAAGCACGTCATATACGTTTGGATGGACGCGTTGAACAACTACGTCAGCGCGCTGGGCTACAAGTCTGAGAATCCGGGACTTTTCGAGAAGTTTTGGCCCGCCGATATTCATATGATGGGAAAGGAGATCGTCCGTTTTCATTCGATTATTTGGCCCGCGTTTTTGACCGCGCTTGACATTCCGCTTCCGAAAAAAATCTACGCGCACGGTTGGATGACTTTTTCGGGGGACAAGATCAGCAAGAGCAAGGGCAATACCGTAGATCCCGTCGAACTTTCGTCGCGGTACGGCGTGGACGCGGTGAGGTATTACCTTTTGAGGGAAATTCCTTTCGGGCAGGACGGAAATTATACGAATTCGATTTTTTTAAACCGCGTAAACAACGACCTTGCCAACGATCTCGGGAATCTTGTCAGCCGGACGGCGGCTATGATATCGCAGTACCGCGGAGGGATTTTGCCCGCGCCGTCCGAATATTTACCGATCGATAGCGCGCTTGCCGCCGCCGCGGAGAGGCTGTTGCCGAAGATCACGGAACTTGCGGATAAACTGTTGATTCCGGAAGCCCTGTGCGAGATTATCGGGCTTGCGCAGGCGTGCAATAAATATATCGACGAATGCGCGCCGTGGGCGTTGAACAAAAACGGCGAAAAGGACAGGCTGGATACGGTATTGTATACCCTTGCGGAAACGATCAGATTTATCGCCGCCGCGCTGTCGCCCTTTTTGCCCGGGACGGCGGAGAAAATTCTCGCGGCGTTTTCGGCGGACAAAAAAGAACTTTCGGGATTTGACGGCATAAAAAAATTCGGAGGGCTGAAAGCGGGGAGCGTAATAACCAAAATTCCGCCGCTTTTTCCGAGGGTTGACGTCGCCGCGGAACTGAAATATTTCGCGGAAAAGGACGGCGCGGAATCTGCGAAAACTCTTGAAAAGCCTTCCGGAAAAGGCGGGGAAAAGAGCGGTATAGAACCGCCGGAAACGGTCGGAAATTCTCGTAAAAAAAGCGCGGAAAAGAGCGGTATAGAATCTCCGGAAACGCTTGAAAAATCTTGTGCAAAGGATGCCGGAAAATGCGCGGAAACTGCGGAAAAATCTTGTGTAAAGGATGCCGGAAACGGCGTGAAGACTCTTGAAAATTCTTGCGAGAAAAATATCGGAAAAAACGGTATAGAACCGCCGGAAAATAAAGACGCGGACGCGCCCGGAAACGGATTTATAAGCATCGACGATTTTATGAAAATCAAACTTAAAACGGCGAAGGTTACGGCGTGTGAAAAGGTTGAAAAATCGGATAAACTCTTGAAATTGACGCTAAAATGCGGAGAGGAAACCAGGACGGTCGTCAGCGGAATCGCTCTCCAATTTTCGCCCGCCGAAATGATCGGAAAAACGGTCGTCATCGTCGCGAACTTAAAGCCCGCGAAGTTGAGAGGAATCGTTTCGGAAGGTATGATTCTCTGCGCCGAAGACGGAGAACACAATCTGGCGATCGTTACGGCGGACAGCGCGGACGGCGGCACGGTGAGATAGCCGGAATTAGTGATGGTTTAATGATTAGCGGCAGTGATCGGTCATTAATAAACGGTGATCGATGATCGGTGATTATTACCGCTTAGCGGTTCTCTATCCTTAATATTCCCCTCCGTGGGAGGGGTGCAGGGGTGGGGCGACCTAATAATAAACGGTGATCGGTGATCGGCGCGGTGATTATTGCCGCTTAGCGGTTATATATCCTTATATTCCCCTCCGTGGGAGGGGTGCAGGGGTGGGGCGACCTAATAATAAGCAGTGATCGGTGATCGGTGGCGGCGGTTAATAAACGGTGATCGGTGTTTCGTGCCTTATTCTCATAAAATTCCCCTCTCGTCAAGGTGTGGGGCGACCGAACATAGGTGTGCTTCACTCAAAAAGCGTAGATAGGAGAAATTCCCCTCCGTGGGAGGGGTGTAGGGGTGGGGCGACCTAATAACAAGCAGTGATCGGTGATCGGCGCGGTGATTATTGTCGCTTAGCGGTTATATATCCTTATATTCCCCTCCGTGGGAGGGGTGCAGGGGTGGGGCGACCTAATAACAAATGGTGGTTAGTGGTCAGCGCGGTGATTATTACCGCTTAGCGGTTATATATCCTTATATTCCCCTCCGTGGGAGGGGTGCAGGGGTGGGGCGACCTAATAACAAGCAGTGGTTAGTGGCCGGTGTCGGACTAAATAATAAATTAATAAATACCGCTATATAAAGAGGAAATATGTTAATTGATTCGCACGCGCACCTAAACGACGAAAGGCTTGTCGGTATGGTGAGTGAGATAGTGTCCGCGCTGGCGGAATACCGCGTCGAGAGCGTCGTATGCGTGGGTTACGACGCGCCGTCGAGCGCGAAAGCCGTCGTGTTGGCGGAGGAATACGAGGGTAAAATTTTCGCGGCGGCGGCCTTTCATCCTCACGAGTCCAAAAGTTACACCGAAAAGGACGCGGATATTTTTCGTGTATTCGCGTCCCAAAAAAAGATTGCCGCGATCGGCGAAACGGGGCTGGACTATTTTTACGACTTGTCGCCGCGTGAAGTCCAAAAGCGGGTTTTTGCCGCGCATTTGGAACTTGCGGACGGTGTAGGGTTGCCCGTTGTGGTTCACGTCCGCGACGCATACGGGGACGCGCTGGAAATTTTGAGGACGAACAAGCGGTATTTGAACAACGGAATTTTGATTCACAATTTCAGCGGCGACGCGGAGATTATGCGCGGATTCGACGAATTTGACTGTTATTATTCCTTTGGCGGAACATTGACTTTTAAGAACAATAAAAAAGGTATAGAAGCGTTTTTGAGCGCGGAAAAATCGCGTATTTTGCTTGAAACCGACTGCCCGTATCTCACGCCCGAGCCGCACCGCGGGAAGTTAAATTTTCCGTATTACGTCAAATATGTCGCGGAGAAAGGCGCGGCGTTGATGGGGCTGGAATACGGCGAATTCGAGGCGTTGACAAATCGGAACACAAAAGAATTTTTTAGAATTTAAGGCTTGATTGTTTAGAATTTAGCGTTTAGAATTTAGCGTTGAAAATTTGCATTTTGCATTTTGGATTATGAATTAAGAATTATAAAATTGCGCGTTGAAATAACATCGGAAGGGAACATATGAACACTTATCTTTACGGCTACCAAGACAAACTGTACATAAATCTCACCAATCTTTGCAGTAACAATTGCGATTTTTGCGTCAGAAACACCGCCGACGGAGTGGGCGGACATAACCTTTGGCTGGAAAATGAGCCGTCTGCGGAGGAGATTATAGCCGAATTGAGGGGTATGAATTTGGACAAATACGCGGAATTTGTATTTTGCGGTTTCGGCGAACCCCTCTACGCCTTTGAAAAATTAATCGAAATCGGACGTTTTTTGAAAGGAAAGGGGAAGAAAACGCGCCTAAATACGAACGGACAGGCTTCGCTCATCATAGGGCGCGAAGTTCTCGACCGAATCGAAAAAAAAGCGGACAAAAATCCGGGATCGGTGAAAACCCGTAATGAAAATCACACAAAAGACGGCGTTTGCACCCTGCAAAAAAATCCGGAAAATTATGCGGAAAGCGGTTCGGCGAAAGATTCGGAGGAGAAAGGTATTTGCAATCCGTATGAAAACCACACAAAAGACGGCGTTTGCAACTTGCGAAAAAATCCGGAAACGGGCGGCTGCCGTTCGTATGAGAATCCGGAAAGAAAGGATATTTGCAAGAGGGTAGTCGGGATACTGCGCGGCGCGGTCGACACCGTGGGCATAAGTTTGAACGCGTCGAACGCCGAGAGGTATAACGAAATATGCCGCTGCGCTTTCGGCGGTGAGGGGTTTTATGCTATGCTGGAATTTGCGAAGGAGTGCGCCGGAAAGGTAAAGAGGGTGATTTTGTCCGTCGTCGACACGATCGGAGAGGATGAAATCGAGAAGTGCAAAAGGCTTGCGGGCGAGGTCGGCGCGGAACTTCGGATAAGAAAATACAGCGCGGTTTAAATCTCTAAAAACGCGGTACTATACCGCGGAAAATATATAAAAACACACCCGAAAACCGCAAAAATAAACGGAATAAAAACAAGGCAAAATAACGAAAAAAACGCGGTACTATACCGCGGAAAACATATAAAAACACACCCGAAAACCGCAAAAACAAACGGAATAAAAACAAGACAAAATAACGCAAAAACGCGGTATAGTACCGCGAAACGACGAATAAAGAATAAGTAAAAAACCGTATAAAGAACACGCGAAAAATCGTATAAAAAAACACAAAACAAACGGAATAAAAACAAGACAAAATAACGCAAAAAACGCGGTATAGTACCGCGAAAAAACGCAAAACGGAACACATAAAGAATACGCGAAAAGACGCGCAAAAAACATCAAAAAAGAGGGCATATGGACGGCGGCTTTCGTTTTAAAAAATCTTTGGGGCAAAATTTCATCTCCGACACAAATCTTTTAAACGCGATCGTATCGGACGCCGGTATAACCTCCCGCGACGTCGTAGTCGAGATCGGCGCGGGCGCGGGCGGGCTTTCTCTCGCGCTTTCCAAAAAGGCGAAAAAAGTTTTTTCTTTCGAGGTGGACGGGAGTTTGAGGGAAACTTTGGAGCGGACGCTTTCCGGATGCGGCAACGTCGAGGTTATTTTTTCGGACGTTTTAAAGATGAGCGACGGGGAGATTGCGCGTCTCGTCGGGGGAGAATTTAAGGTTGCGGCGAACCTGCCCTATTACATCACGACGCCCCTTATTATGCGTTTTTTGGAGAGCGGTTTAGGCGTTTCGGATATGACGGTTATGGTGCAGCGCGAGGTTGCGGAGCGGCTGACGGCGAAGCCCGGGACGAAGGATTATTCGGCGGTTACGGTCACCGTAGATTTCTACGCCGACGCGAAAATTTTGCGGAACGTCGGCAGGAATATGTTTTATCCCGTTCCGAACGTCGATTCGGCGCTTATCGGGCTGAAAATTATACCGGATAAATATCCGGTCAAGGACCGCGTAAAATTTTTGAAATTCACGTCGGCGGCGTTTGCGATGAGGCGGAAGACGTTCGCGAACAATCTGAACGCGGCGTTCGGGATCGACAAGCCGCTGATTGAAAAGAGGCTTATCGAGAGCGGTTATCCGCCGAATATCAGGGGCGAAACGCTTTCTATGAGTGATTTTTTGAAACTTTTCGGGGTATTTTTTTAGAACGCGCTATTTTTTTTATCCGCCGGCAGTTTTTTTAAATTTATGCGGCATAAATTTATACGGTTAAACGGTTTTGCATTTCAAAATTCCGCGGTTAAGCGGTTTTGCATTTCAAAATCCGGCGTTCAAAAATTCCGCGGTTAAGCGGTTTTGCGTTTCAAAATCCGGACGTTTAATAATAGATTGATAATAGATTGATCTAAGTTTGCGTGATTAAAAAAGAGGCGGTTACCATAAATTTCTTTCCTTAAATTCCCCTCCGCGGGAGGGGCGGGGGCGGGGCGGTCGATTCGGGCTTATGCCAATTTTTAAAAAAATTAATTCGTCATTCCGGAAAATCGACGTTTAAAAACAATTTTTCGCAACTTTTTTTAATTAACTATTCAAAAAAACTTGACTTTTTTTACGGAAATGATTTATTATAATATAGTCGAAATATTTTGTTTTTTGTGAGGGTTAAATGGATAAGATAAAAATTCTTGACCAAAATTCCGACCGCATATTCAAAGCGTCCGCGAAAATCAGGGCGTTTTTGGACGCGATTATAGAGCCGAAAAGCCTTGTCGAGACCGATATTTTTCTTGCCGGCAAGAATTTTGCCGACGGAACGGACGCGTTGGGCGAGGGCGTGGTTACGGGATACGCCGTTATAGGGGACACTCCCGTATATCTTTTCGCGCAGAACGCGGAGGTGCTTTCGGGGTCGATCGGCATTGCGGGCGCGGAAAAAATCGTAAAGAATATATACGCCGCGAAAAAGGCGGGCGTGCCTTTCGTTTCGATTATAGATTCGGCTGGAGCCAGAATCGGCGAGGGGATCGGCGTTTGCGAGGGTTTTGCAAAGATTATAAAGGCGGCGAACGACATTTCGGGGAGCGTTCCGCACATAGCGGTGGTCAAGGGAAACTGCACGGGGCTTATGAGCGCGTACGCGGGAACGGCGGATTTTGTTTTTGCGGACGAAAAAGCGAAAATTTCCGCGAATTCGCCTTCGGTTGTCGCGGCGGTTTCAAAGGGCGTGTCCGCGGACGCGCTGACCGTGAAAAACACCGCGCCGAAATCGGGAGCGGCGGCGTATGTCTATAAATCTTTTGACGATTTAAAAGAAAAACTCACCTTACTTCTCGGGCTTTTGCCTTCGAACAGTTCGTATATCGCGGCGGACGGCTATTCGGACGACCTAAACCGCGAGAGCGGAGAATTAAATTCGGACGCGTCGTTCGGCGCGTTGGTCAAAGCGGCGGCGGACGACGGGGAATATTTTGAGGTATATCCCGAATTCGCAAAGGAAGTCAAGTGCGCGTTGGGCAGAATCGCGGGGATAAGCGTCGCTTTTACGGGTTTCGATCCGAACGAGAACAAATATATAACGCTGAACGGGCTGAAAAAACTGTCGAAATTTATATATACCGTTTCGGGTTTGAATATACCGTATATCGGTTTTGTGGACAGCAAGGGGATAGAGCCTTCTTTGGACGGCGAATACAACGGCATTTTTGAGGCGGCTTCGGAATTGACGACGAATATCGCGTTGTCCGAGAACGTCAAGATTGCCGTAATTACGGGGAACGCGATAGGCTACGCGTACGGCGCGCTTGCGTCCAAGGCGATCGGTTTCAACTATACTTTCGCGACGGTGAACGCGGTCGTTTCGCCGATAAATCCCGAGACGGCGGTCGTTTTGATCGGCGGCGATGAACTTAAAAAAGCGCAAGACCCGATCGCGAAAAGGGAAGAATTGATCAAGAAATACGCCGACGAATCGGCGAATCCTTATATAGCGGCGAAAGACGGATATATAGACAACATAATCGAACCGTCGCTTATAAGGCAGTATATTTCAAGCGTTTTGACGATGTTGGTATAAGCGCGGTAAATTCCTTTCTCGCTAACGATGCCGGCATAAGCGCGGTAAATTTCTTTTTTGCGTTAACGATGCGGCATAAGCGCGGTAAATTCCCATTTTATGGAGCGGCGGCGGTCGAAATAAGCGGAAAAAAACACACATAAAACGCGGTACTATACCGCGAAAAATAACGCAAAAAGCGCGGTACTATAAGGAACAGCCGGCAACGGATAAATAAGAAAATTTTTTCATAAAAGCGGATACGGACGTTTCACTCTAAAAGCGAAGATATGAAAAATTCCCCTCCGTGGGAGGGGCTTAAGGGGTGGGGCGGCGATTTGGAAAGAAAGCAAGGTCAACCGAACAAAAAGGAATAAGCGTTTCACTCAAAAAGCGTAGACGGCAAAAATTCCCCTCCGTGGGAGGGGATTCAAGGGGTGGAGCGACCGAATAATAAGCGGTGGTCAGTGATCGATGACGGCGGTTAATAAATAGTGTTTAGCGGTTTGCTATCCTTAATAAGCGGACAAAAAAACACACATAAAACGCGGTACTATACCGCGAAAAATAACGCGTATAACGTGATTTAAATTCGGAGATACGGGCTACGGCAAGTCGAGCGTTTTAAAACCGCCGATTTATAACCGGAAAATTACTTGCGACTTTTTTATAAAGAGGTTTATTTTATGAGAGCGATATTGGGAATGAATTTCGGAACGGGCATTTTGATTGCGATTATGGGTGTCGTCTTGGTTTTTTCGGTGCTTTTTCTGCTTGTCGCCGTCGTTACGGTGTTGAGAAAAGTCGAAGAAAAACTTTCGGAATTGACGGATAATAAAAAAGCGGCTTTGTCCGCCGGAAAAAAGACGGAAGCGTTGAGCGCGGGCGAACCCGCCGCCGCCTTGACCGCCGCGGAATCTCCTTTGCTTTTGCGCGGCGCGGAGGGAGAGGACGGCAAAATCGCCGCCGCAATCGCCGCCGCAATCGCCGTTATGACGGAAAGTTTGCCCGAGGTCAAGAGCGGAAAATCGAGATTTATCGTTCGGGATATCAGAAAAATCGGATAGATATTTCATATATAAACATATAAAACGAAAACATAACGAAAGCGGAAAATTAAACATACAAAATAGAAAAGACAAACGGAAGCCAAAAACCGAATATACAAATAGAAAAGACAAAAACATAACGAAAGCCGGAAATCAGACACACGAAAGAAAAGAAGACAAAGACAAACGGAAAATTAAACATACAAAACGAAAAAGACAAAGACAACGGAAGCCGAAGCTATAAAGAAAAAAACAAATAATTAGGGTAGAATATTTTTAGTTTAGTAAAGAATCAAGCGCACCGCCGCGCGGCGCGGAAAATCGGAAAAAAAATATGTACTTGTCGGTACGTATTCCGCATTTTCCGTTCCTTACCGCTCTTTAAATCCGCAAAGCGTAAACTCAAAAATTTTGGAAACGAAACGGTATTAAAATGTTTTTATCGGAGACGCGCGGTCTTTAAAGCGATAAAAGTTTGATTCAAAAATCATTTTAAAGGGGAAGTCTTTATTAATGGAAAACGCTAAAAATGTCACCTTAAAACCCGAAAGCGAAAGGCTGCTTTCGATCGACCGGTTCAGAGGTCTTTTGTTGTTTTTGAACGCGGTGGGTTATATGATCGGCGCGTTCGCCTCGATTACCGTTCGTCTGCCTTTTTTAAATTCCGCGAACGGAAAGATGTTTGAAGTATTGCGCGGTGTGCCTTTCGACGATATATTTCTGCCTCTTTTCGTATTCGTGATGGGTCTTACGGCGTGCGGAAGTTTCAAAAAAGTTTCCGACCGTTTCGGACCTACCGCCGCGATGAAAAAATTCGGGTTAAAATATCTTATTTTGATAGGTTTCGGGACCGTGTCGTTGGACGCGATAGCAATTACATATGAGATGGTTGCGGAAAAGACCGCTTTTTCCGATCTTTTCATTGCGTATCGGCTTGTTTTGATTCTTTTCTTTGTGTTTATCGCGCTCGCGTTGATATATTTTGTGACCAAAATCATCAAAAAGCCGAAATTGACAAAAATCGTTTCCGGCTGCATAAAGGCCATATGGGCGGCGGGCGGAGCGGTCACCGTATTTTTCTTGGTGAGGACGAGCGGATTTTTGATCACGGGAGAAAATCCGATCGAAATTATGGACGTATTTCAGACGATCGGGCTTGCCGCTTTGTTTGCTCTTCCGTTTATGGGCTTAAACAAGTGGGGAAAATTGACCGCGGCTTTGGTGTTCGGCTTTATTTTGACGACCTTTTACGGGTACGGCGGTTTGGACGGTTTCGGGAACGAGGTTTTCAACGGCGGTTTTATCGGCGGAATGGGCTGGGCGATACCCGTACTTTTGGGCGGATATTTTAAGGATATAAAGGACAAGCGCATTTTATATTGGATTTCTTGCGCGCTGTGCATAGCCGTTCCGCTTATATTGGTATATAAATTCAACTTCATCGCGGAGAGGCGCGGCGGGACGCCCGTATATACGTTGTTTGCGTCGGGGCTTGGCGCGGCGATATGGGGAGGTTTCAACCTCTTGTCAAAGGTCTATAATCCGAAGCGTAGTTTTTTGAGTGTTTGGGGCGGGTCGTCGATTTTGACGTATTCGCTGTCGATTATAATTTCGACGCTTTTGGGCGCGTTTGCGAGCGGATTACCGATCGTCGCGGCGGTTTCTGTCGCGGTCATAATTGTTGCGGGCTTGTTTTTCTTGAATTTCTCGCTGATCAAAAAAGGCATACATATCAAGATATAAAGTGCGGAATAAATAATTTACACGGTCTTTTCAAGATATAGAATGCGGAATAAATAATTTATACTGTCTTTAAATCTTTTTGAAAAACAGTAACGCCCAAGGTGCAAGCCTAAACAAAGCAGCGAAAAACCTCCTCAAATTCCTCATACGGAACGCCCAAACAAAGCAGCGAAAAACCTCCTCAAATTCCTCATACGGAATGCCCAAACAAAGCAGCGAAAAACCTCCTCAAATTCCTCATACGGAATGCCTAAACAAAACAAGGAAAAACTTCCTCAAATTCCCCTCCGTGGGAGGGGTGCAGGGGTGGGGTGGCCGCAAAAGAAACATAAAACGCCAAAGGTGCAAGCCTAAACAAAACAACGAAAAACTTCCTCACATTCCCCTCCGTGGGAGGGGTGCAGGGGTGGGGCGGCCG
>JAISNN010000023.1 GCA_031276195.1 Clostridiales bacterium | reverse complement strand
TGCCCGTCTATGCTTTTTGAGTGAAACGCTTGATCTTTTTTTATTAGGTTGTGCTTGCTTCTTTTATATGCGGTTGTATTTTGCTTTTTTCTATTCGGCCGTACTCGCTTTTTTCTATTCGATCGTACTTGCTTTTTTTATGTTCGGCCGCCCCACCCCTTAATCCCCTCCCACGGAGGGGAATTTTTGCCCGTCTATGCTTTTTGAGTGAAACGCTTGATTTCTTTTTATTAGGTTGTGCTTGCTTCTTTTATATGCTGTTGTATTTTGCTTTTTTCTATTCGGTCATACTCGCTTCTTTTCTATTCGGCCGCCCCACCCCTTAATCCCCTCCCACGGAGGGGAATTTTTGCCGTATTCGCTTTTTGAGTGAAACGCTCGATCTTTTTTTATATAGGTTGTGCTTGCTTCTTTTCTATAACGCCGCGTTTTATTATAGGGGGATTAAACGCCGTGTTTTATATGGGAAAATTAGACGCGTATTTTATATGGGGGATTTAATATGGAAATTAGACGCGCGTTTTATATAGGGAAATTAGACGCCGCGTTTTATATGCCGGAAATTCCGTATAAATACGAAACCGCCTAAAACTTTACTTCACGCGCTCCGTCCTCTCTTATGCTTAGGTTGTAGACGTTTTTCTCGCCGTACCCCTTCACCATATATTTATAAAAAGCCTCCGCGCGCTCCGCCGCCGTAAACGCCAGCATAGTACCCGCGAAACCCCCTCCGTGAACCCTCGCCGCCAAAACACCCCCGAACCTTTTCGCCGCGGCGACGGCGACGGGAATACTTTGATCGACGTCCGCGGGAGTGTGATAGTTTTGCAGCAAAAGATACGAACTCTCGCCCGAATCGTTGATCTGTTTCAAAAATTTTTCTTCGTCCCCCGCCAAAATCGCCCCGACCGCGGCGTCTACCCTTTGGTTTTCCTCGATGTAGTGAAGGGCGCGGAGAGCGGCGCGTCCCGAAATATCACGCTTGATCTGAAAAATTTCGTCGTATATCTTTTTCGGCGGAACAAACCGCAGTTTCGATTTGCCGAAAAATTCCGCGACGCTCTCCATTTCCGTCCTGATCGCTCCGTAGTCGCCCGTGAGGTCGGAATGATCGCCGCCGCAGTTGACGACGAAAATCGCGAGATCCTTAAATCCCCATTTGATGTTTTTTACCTTAGGGTTTTTGTCGTCCTTAAAATCTATGCCGCTGATACTGCCCAAAGAAATAGCCATCTGATCCATAAGTCCGCACGGCTTCTTAAAATATACGTTTTCAGCAAACTGCGACGCGGTCGCTTTTTGCGTTTTCGTGATCTTTCCGCCGTTGAAAAGCGCGCTCACGATCTCCGCAACCAAAACCTCGAAAGCGGCGGACGACGAAACGCCCGCGCCCTTGAATACGTCGGAAGTCGTCGTCGCGTCGAAACCGCCGATATTGTAGCCGTAGTCTTTGAGTTTTTTCAAAATCCCCTTGACAAGACCGTTCGTGTTTACCTCGTCGTCGCGTTGGGAGAGGTCGCTCAAATTTACGTGAACCTCCGAAAAACCGTAGGAAAGGATATTGACCGTGTTGTCGTTGTTTTTTGAAACGCAGGCGAGTGTGTCGATCGTTACCGCCGCCGCCAAAACCTTGCCGTTGTTGTGGTCGGTGTGGTTTCCGCATACCTCTATGCGCCCGGGCGACGAAAAAAACGAAACCGCGCCGCCGAACCTGCCCGTGTGGGTTTTGTAGAGGTCGGAATATCTCTTCGCGTATTTCGCGACGTCGCCGCTCGCGTAAAGACGGGCGACTATTTTTTTGAATTTTTCATTGTTTTTTAAAGCCTGAACCGAATATTTTTTATCCATAAGACGACGAAACCTCAAAAGTATGTTGTTTTTTTAGTTGAAAACGGAGACGTTAGAAAAAGTATAGCATATTTTTGAATTTTTTACAACATTATTAGTCCGTATAAAATTTTTTTTAAAAGGAAAACGCGGAATGAGGAACATATTTCAAGACCGCCCCACCCCTATCCTCCCACGGAGGGGAATAAATGCGGAATGCAAAGTGCAGAATACGGTATTCCAAAATGCAAAACGTAAAGCGCAAAGTGTAAAATTAATATAACGACACAAAAGCCTTTTCAAAAACGCTTAAAGCGGCTTTTAAAATCCGTTAAACGGTCTTTACTTCCACGATAAAATAATACGGGGAACATCAACGTAAAAACGCTTTTAATCCGTCAATCGGCCTTTAATTGCCCGATAAAAAATACGGGAAACATTAACGTAAAAATGCCTTTAATCCGTCAATCGGTCTTTGATTCCACGATAAAAAATACGGGAAATATCAACATAAAAACGCTTTTAATACGTCAATCGGTCTTTAATCCGTCGGCGAAAAGCCCCGTATAGACGCGCATTTTTTCCAAATCGTCCGCAGACGGATTGAAATTTATCTTTAAGCCCTCCCCAATAACCTTTATCCTCAAAGCGTTCAGCCACGCGCAAATCGACGGCACCGCCTCGCCGCTCCATCCGTATGACCCGAATACGCCGACGGGCTTTTTTTGACAGCCGATCATATCCAAACGCGCCAAAAGTTCCAAAACGGGCGGCACGGCGTTTCGGTTCAAAGTCGGCGAACCGATCATAAAACCGTCGGACGAATTCATAATCTCCGCAAGCGCGCCGATCTCACCCTCGGACGCGTCGTAAACCGCGGTCTCCGCGGACGGGAAAATTCTTTTCAATTCCGAAAGAGCGGTCAAAGCGAGTTTTTTCGTGTAGCCGTACGCGCTGCAATAAAACACGGGTATCTTTAACCTTACGCTCTTTTCCGGCGCGCTCCATTCGGCGTATTTTTTTAAGGCGTAATTCAATAAGCCGCTCTCGGAATTTTCGGGAAAAACTGCGGTACTATACCGCGGAAAATACGTATGTTCTCCGCGCGGATTATCCGTTTCTTCCGTCTTTAATTCCGCGCTTTCGGCGCGCGGATTGTCCGCTTTTTTTAATGCCGGATCAACGCTTTCGGCGCGCGGATTCCGCGTTTCTTTAATTTTAAAATTTCCCGCCTCTTTGAGCCTTAAATCCGCGGTATTATACCGCGCCGATTCTATGTCCTCCGCGTAAAAATCATCGCAAAAATCCTTGCAAAAATCCTCTATTCCGCTTCCCTCCGGTCTAAATAAATCCGCGCTTGAAACATTAAAATTCTCTATGTTTTTCAAGGCGGAATCCGCGCCGCCGTACCGCGTCCGCCCCGTATCCTTTACGCAAAAATTATCCGTCCCTTTCCGCGTCAAAACCGGCCCGTGGCTGACGCAAGCCGTATCGAATTTCAAGGCGTAAAGTTTTTTTAAACCATCCGCGACATAGGACGGAAAGGGCGAAAAAATATCGTCGTAATAGCCCTTTAAGGCTTTTAGAAATTTTTCGGGATAGGAAATCCGCCGATCGGTCATATTCGGTTCGCAAAAATGCGAACCCAAAAAGTCGCAGGTGAATACCGCGCTAAGACGTTCGCAGTAGGTGAACATCGTGTCGGGCCAATGCAAAAACGGCGCGGAAATAAACCGCAATTCCTTATCGCCCAAGGACAAAACATCCCCGTCCTTGACGACGTTAAAGACCATTTCGCCGTTCGTGATCGCTTTGAGATAGATCGACGCGGGGCGGCTGCAATAGACTTTCGCGTTCTTGCATAACTTCAAAAGACGGGCAAGCGCGCCGCTGTGATCGGGTTCGGTGTGGTTGAGTATGATGTAGTCGACGGCGGAAAGCGGAATCAACTCCCCGATGTTCTCGATATATTCCTCAAAAAATCCGTCGTGGCAAGTGTCGATAAGAGCGTTTTTTTTGTCCTTTATGAGGTACGAATTGTAGGACGTGCCGAAATCCGTCCTCATCACAACGTCGAAAAAACGTAAATTCGGATTTAAAACCCCGACCGAATAAAGCCCTTCTTTTATTTTTTTGTATGACATTTTTTATGCTTTCCTTTTATGGCTTCGCCGTATATGTTTTTTTTGTATTCTAAAATTTACGCGCGGTAAACTTTTTGCGTTTTTTGCGTCCTCAAATTTGCGCGCGGTAAACTTTTTTTAGATTGCCCCGCATTTTATAGCGGTTAAACTTTTAAATCAAACGTACGTTGGTATAAGATTTTTTTTCGATATGTATTTTTACGCTTTCTACGCTTATTCAAGCGCGCTTTGACCGCTAATTATCAAACGCTAACCGCCGCCGATCAATAATAATACAGACCGCCGATCAATATAATGCCGACCGCTGACCGCTAATAATGCAGACCGCTAATCACCGATCAATAACCGCTAATACCGCTAATAATGCCGCCGCCGATCAATAATCAATAACCGCTGACCGCTAATAATGCAGACTGCTAATCACCGATCACTAACCGCTGATACCGCCGCGGTTCACTGCTTCTCAAACGCGCTCTTGTCCGCTCCGCAAACGGGGCATACGTAGTCTTCCGGAACGCCGCTCCAAGTCGTCCCCGCCGCGATTCCCGAATCGGAATCTCCCTCCGCCTCGTCGTAAACAAACCCGCAAAGGGTGCAAATGTACTTCGCCATAACCTTTTTACCTCCGATATTATTTGGAATTTCATTATACCCTATACCGTTCCGCTTTGAAAATATATAATTTAAAGCATACGGTTTCCGCTCCGGAAACGCCCGAAACGACATACACGGAAAAATGCCGCGAAAAAGAATTTCAAAGTGAATCGGTATAATATATTGGTATAATAATAACAAATACGCGCGGTTATGTCAAGGATATTCGCTTTTAAAGGAAAATAACTTTTTTTCAATTTTATTTGCTATAAGTCCAAATCGGCCGCCCCACCCCTTCAATCCCCTCCCACGGAGGGGAATGTAAGGATAGAGAGAGGATTCGCCCCACCCCTTAATCCCCTCCCACGGAGGGGAATTTACGGAAAAAAAATTTACGTAAATTCCACAGAGGGATTAGATACGTAAATTTATGAGTCGGCCGCCCCACCCCTTGCCCCTCCCACGGAGGGGAATTTACGGAAAGGAATTTATTTGAATTCCGTAGAAGGATTAGATACATAAATTTATGAGTCGATCGCCCCACCCCTTGCCCCACCCACGGAGGGGAATTTAAGGATTTAGATACAGATAATTCACGAGAGAGATTAGATACGGGGAATTCACGATGAGAGATTTAGATACGTAAATTTATGAGATGGGTTTAGATACGGGGAATTCCGGAAACGCGTTAGACACCGTCAATTCCCATGCCGTATAATTTTTATCGGAACTGTCGTAAATATTTTTATCAGCGGCGCGGCGAGCGATGCCAAGACCAAACCGATAGACGCTAAAAAGGTCATCAAAAAGTCGTTGAACGACAGTTTAAAGAACACGATATCGAAACTGTAATTCACCGTAAACTCCCGATTGATTTCGCCCATTAAGACGATCGAAAGGGCAATCGAGGCGAAAAACGCCGCCAACGCTATCAAAAAAGATTCAAAACCGAAAATCAAAGCGATATCGCCGTTTCTAATACCCAAAGATTTCAGAACGCCTATCTTATATTTGTGTTTTTTTATGGACGCAAAAGTGAAAATGCAGATCCCGAGCGCGCCCGCGACGACGAGATAATTTCTGTATTTCACGCCCATTTGCTTCACGCCCGCAAGGTAGTCCGCGGCTTTATAGACGACGTGCGAATAGGGCGTATAGTCCGTGAAGTCGAACCGTACGTAGTCGGGATTGTCCGAATAAAAGGTTTCGCCCTTGTCCTCCATAGCAAAATCGCCCAAGAGTTTTTCGTTGACTTTCCAATTGTTTCCAAGCAAAAGATAGAGTTTGCGGAATTGCCCGCTCGGGACGCCGGGCATTTCGCTATTGTAGTACCTGACAATAGTAGTATTCTCATCGATAGCCGCTTGATCCTCCGCATACGAACCTTCGTTTGACTTATATATTCCACAAACCTCTAAGTGTCCCGAAATTATCGATCCCTTTTGTAAATAATTGGAATTGTTGGCAAAAAAACTTCTCGATATAAGCGGTACACCTTGCACAACCGGATTTGTGTTCTCGGATAAAAATTTATTTACGTTATCTTCTGTCGCGTCAAACCCCGTAAGCCTCTCGAATTGGTTTTTGGATAAAAGAATACCTGCCGAAGCGTCTCCCGGCGGGGTTCCGATAAACTCGATCCCTTGTATACTTCGGATATGTTTTAATTTTTTATAACCGTTTTGCGGTTCGATCGGTCCGATCGTCGTATTTCCTACGGTGGGAGACTCCGGTAATCCCGCGTCAAAGATAGAAGAAAAGCCCTCGCCGTTTTCTTTTTGCGCGGCGTTTTTGAGAGCCGGGAAACAAAAAATCGCTTGCAAGGACGCTAAATAACTGTTTTCAAAGGTATACGACGAGTCGTAATACGAAACGCCGTCCACATAGCCGTATCTTTCGTATACGCTCTTTAAAATTCCCGAAACCGTCATAGAAAAACCCGTTTCGTTGTCCGTTAAAGTATAGCCGACAAAATCCCGAATCTCCGAAACGCCGCCGAACGCTCCCGTCCGAAGCATATTATACGCCATATAGTCGTAGATCAAGATTTCCGAATCTTTTTTCGGTTTGTTTCCGAAAGCGAGCGGCTGCAAAAACGCGCCGAAGTCTTGAACAACGATCATTTCCGAAAAATTAAAGGCGTTATATAGCGTCTTGTCATACGGGAGTTGTCCGTCCGTGAAGTCCTGAAAGTTTTTTACGAACGTGTACGAACTCAAAACGTCCGCTCTGCCGTCCGCCTTTTCCTTGACAAAGCCGATATCGCCGTCCGTAACCTCCTTCGGGATTATGTACGAGCCGATATACGTTCTCCCTCCCGAATCGAACGTCCCCGATCTGTATTTCGTCAGAGGGACGACGTAGGAATCGTTGTGCCTATACGACTCCGCGACCGCGCTTTGAACCTTAAAGTTTGACAGCGCGAGCAGGTTCGTAAAGAGTATATAAGAAGCGGCGAGAACGACAAAGATCACCGCCGCCAAAATTTTTGACCTTTTTAGATTTCCGAAAACCAATTTAAAAGAATCTTTCAAATCGATATGGTTTTTTGACGCGGGCTTTACCGCGGAGTCTTCCGCCCCCTCTTCCGCGCCGTTTTCGGGTTCGATAACCCTGTCCTCGGCGACCTTGCCGTCCCGAAACCTCAGCAGCCTTTCGCCGTATTTTACGCTGTCCTCCTCGTGGTGCGTAACCATTATGACTAATTTTGATCTCGAAACCTCTTTCAAAAGCGAGAGGATTTCATCGGACGTTCTCTCGTCCAAGTTCCCCGTCGGTTCGTCGCAAAGCAGAACGGGCGAGCCTTTTGCGATCGCTCTCGCGATCGCGACGCGCTGCCTTTGTCCTCCGCTGAGTTCGTTCACCCGCCGTTCCGCCAATTCCGCCAAACCCACTTTTTCCAAAGCCGCGCGCGCCGTCTTGTCTATATCCGCCTTGTCGTATTTTTTCATACGGAGCGGAAGCCGAACGTTTTCGATTACGTTATAGTCGTTCAAAAGGTAGTAGTCTTGAAATATGAAACTGACGTCGTTGTTTCTATACGCGTCGAAATCGCTCTGCGAAAAGTCTTTCAAACTTCGTCCGTTGTATACGATCTCTCCCCCGTCGGGCTTGTCAATCCCTCCGATCAGGTTTAGCAAGGTGGTTTTTCCGCTTCCGCTCCGCCCGACTATGAAAATGAAACCCTTATCGCCGAATTTTAACGAAACGTCCTTGACCGCCTCCACGCCCGCGCCGCCCTTGATCTTATACGTCTTTGATAGACTTTTTATATCAAGCATTTTTCCTCCTATTAATTTTGGAATTGAAGCGGGTAAGAATTTTTAAATATTGCGGGAAAAAACTTTTTGAAAAAAGATTTTCTCCCGCGCCCTCTTTCAAAAACTTCTATCTATTTTACATAAGGCTTAAACGGGTAAACTCCACCGTTTTATCATATCGTTATTTATACTAATTTCTTTCTTATTCGCTGACATTGTATCATACAAAAAAAGGAAAATCAATAGTTTTTTTTAAAATTCTTTAAATTTTTTTCAACTTTTTTATCGCAAACAATCTCATCCCAAAATGCCTTAACGGAAAAAAGACATAAAAATACCCTTTTTTTTAAAAAAAAACAACTTTTTTTCAAAAAGGTATTGTAATTAAGCAAAAAATGTATTATAATATGAAAAGAGTTTCGGAAATACGAAAATCCAAACTCTTAAAGCAATACTAAAAAGGCGGATCACAAATGAACATCACCGATATTCGTATTCGTATCGTAAAAAAAGGCGACGTAAAACTTAAAGGCGTCGCGTCTGTCATCATCGACGACAGTCTTGCCGTTCACGATATCAAAATTATCGACGGCAACAACGGCAACTTTATCGCTATGCCAAGCAGAAAAGGCCCGTCGGGCGAATATAAAGACATCGTTCACCCGATCAAAACAGACGTCCGCGAACGCCTCTGCGCCCTCGTCCTCGACGCCTACGAAAAAGCGCTCAAAGAAGACGCCGAAGCCGCCGCCGCGGAAAATACCGCCGAAGCGGAATAACTATGCCTCTCGACTCATCCTCCGTCCGTCCCGTGTAAGGATTTATATGCGGGCCTTTTTGTAATTCAACGATAAAGATTTGAAATTATGAGGGGGGGCTTTTAATAATTTTTAAAGATTTGAAATTATAAGGGGGGGCTTTTAATAATTTTTAAAGATTTGAAATTATAA
>JAISNN010000072.1 GCA_031276195.1 Clostridiales bacterium | reverse complement strand
TCTAAATCCATAAACCAAGCCCAAAACCTTTCTCTCGAAAAACCTCTGCTCAAGCTTGAATCATTCCGCCGATTATTAACCAATAACATCCTTCACACAACATCTGCATAAGTCGGGTTTAACGAACGTTTACGAGAGAAAAAATATTTTTACTTTTTTTGGGAAGGGTATTTACATACGGGATTTTTTGTGTTATAATAGAATAAAATTAGGGCGTGAGTACATATTTGGCGAGTGTATGAAACGATTTGAAAATAAATGTGAGCCCCGCCTTAAAATAAAAAAATTTACGGAGGTAAAGCAAAATGAACAAAAAAACAAAACTTGTAACTCTGTTGGTACTAATCGCGGCATTGTCCGTCTTTATGCTTTCGAGTTGCTCTCTTGCCTATTCGGGCAAGTACGTCTACGAAACGGATAACGGTGCGCAGATAACCCTTGAATTGGGGCTTATTTCCAAGGCGACCGTTACAACACAAGGAAGACTTTTGGGTAAAGATGTTTTGGATCCCGACGTCAAAGAATATATCTACGCGGTGGATTATTCAAAGAAAGTCGTTATTCTCTACAAAGACAAAGACGCCAGAAAAAATAACGATGAGGTTGCGTCCTTTAAAATCGTCAGCAGAAACGAGTTGGTTACAAATGACATTGCCGAATTGTCGCTTAAACGCGACGGCGTTCTCCCGAGCTTCACTTTCTAAGAAGTTAGTTTGAATTCTACACAAAAAAGACCGCCGAAAAGACGGTCTTTTTTTGTTTTATTTTTTATGCGGGAGAGAACTTTTTTATAAAAAGTTTTTCTCCCGCGCCCTCTTTCAAAAACTTTTAGTAAGCGTATGCCGTTTTAATTCGTCGCTTTGGTTTTCCGTCATTGCCAACGTAAAGGGTGAATGTTAATTAATTATTTTAATTTTGGGGAAATGTATTGACTTTTTTTTAAATAAATGATATATTAGACTTGGTAATATTCAGATTTGTATCCGCGTGTTAGATGCGGTCGTTTTAGGAAAGAGTTTGAATATATGAGGGGAGTGCGTTTTAGGGAAGGGGTTAAGTGTGGGAGTGAAAGCGCGTTAAAAGGTTCGGCATAGTTTTATGGTTGTTTTAGAAAAAAGTTTGTCGGTAAAGGAAAATTGCGTTCATATAAAACTTCCGTTCGAGGTTCGGGAAGAGGGGGAGCGGCTTACCGTATCGTTTTGTTATGCGCCGAAAACCGTGGACGATAAGGCGTATTCGGAAAGACTTTTAAAGGAATGTTTTGAAAAGTATGTTTCGGCGGATCGGTCGGACGTTGAGGAATACGGGGAGGCGGATATTTTCGATGGTGAAAATCAAGTCCGTGAAGCGGAGAGTTGCGGAAATAAATTGACGGGGAAAACCGATATTTTCGAGGGGAAAAAGCAATTTGAAAGAGCGGAAAAAGCGGATATTTTCGATGGTGAAAATCAAGTCCGTGAAGCGGAGGGTCGCGGAAATAGATTGACGGGAAAGGCGTTCGGCGGCGAATATTCGCTGTCTGTCGGCGCGTTTATAAAAAAATATACTCCGCTGAAAAATCTACTTACTTTTTCTTTGGATTCGCCGTCGGGAGTTTATGTCGGCGACGCGCACAGGCACGACGCGAATCAAGTCGTCTTTGTGTCGGAAAAGGAAAGTTCACCCGGTTTTTTGCCGCATAAAATCGAAAAAGGCGAATGGACGCTCACGCTTTCGGTGTTTTTTGTCGAGGAAAAGGGCGTGAAGGCTGATATACGCGCCGAGGTTTTTTAAGAAAAGGATATTGAAAAATATAACACTTGCGATATAAAAAAGCGTTGGGATTATATAATATATGATATATAAATAACGGATCGGAATTATATAATATGCGCGATATAAAGACATATTGAAATTATATAGTATATGCGATATGAAAAAGCGTCGGAATTATATAATATATGATATATAAATGACGGATCGGATTATATAATATATGATATATAAAAAATAGCGGAATTATATAATATATGCCATATAAAAAGCGGTAAGCGGCATATTATGCGCGAAAAAAGAGAGTTTGAATGAAAAAATATTTTCCCGTGGAATTGCATTGCCACACAAACCACAGCGACGGAAGTATGTCTCCCGGTTTTTTGGTCGAAAGCGCGAAAAAAAGGGGCTATGCCGCGATCGCCGTAACCGACCATAACACCGCGTCCGCGTTTGAATCCGCCGCCGCAGCGGGCGAAAAATACGGCGTATGCGTCATAAAAGGTATCGAATGGACTACCTTTTTCGGGCATATCGTCTGCTTGCACGACGACGCGAACGTTGCGGATTGGCGCGAATTGAATATGGATAATATAGACGCGCACGCCGAAAAAGCGCGCGGAAAAAATGCCGTCTTAACGCTCGCGCACCCGATGAGAGTAGGCGCGCCTGCGGCGAACGGCTGCCGTATGGAATTCCGTATAAAACGCTTCGACCTCTTTTCCGCCGTCGAAGTCTGGTCGCAAAACGATCCGCCGGATTCGCGCGCGAATGTGCTGTCCGAAAAAATGTACGACGGAATCCTATCGGGAGGGTTTAGACTCGCCGCCGTGTACGGCTTTGATTGGCATTCGCCCGGCGCGGATTTGCCTTATTTTATCAATACGTATATCGGCGCGGAAAACCTCAACGCGGAAGATTTGAAAGAGGGAATCAGACGCGGCGATACGTATATCGCTATGGGGCTTCAAGTCGAATTGCTCGCGGACGGGGAAAAATTGCCTTTCGGCGCGGAAATCGGAGAGGGAGAGCATACATTTGAATTGAAAATCTCAAAAGGACTTTGTCAAGGAGAGGTTTTGCCGTTGGAAATCGTCTTGAAAGGGACGGCTATTGAATGCGGAGAAAAGGCGCGAGAGGCGGAGAGTGAGGACGGATTGAAAAGGGCGGTTGTCAAATGCGGAGAAAAGATGCAAAGGGCGGAGAGTGAGGACGGATTGAAAAGGACGGTTGTCGAATGCGGAGAAAAGGCGCGAGAGGCGGAGAGTGAGGACGGCGGAAATTCGCAAGTGAAGTCGGTTCGGTTCGGCGCGGAAGAAAAAATGAGGGTGCAAACGAGGAAGGGTTTTTTACGTTTCGAGGTTCACGGCATCGCGGACGGAAAAAGACTGCCTTTGGTTTTTACAAGCCCCGTGTGGGTGGTATATTAGCTTAGCGGTAGGTGATTGAATTCATAATACAAGGAGAATTGTTTATGATTATAACGGCGCGCGGCGGCGCGTTGAATACGAGACGGAACGTGGCGAAATTTTTTTGAAACCATAAAATAGGGAGAATTGTTTATGATTATAACGGCGCGCGGCGGCGCGTTGAAGACGGGACGGAACGGTGCGGAATTTTTTTGAAACCATAAAATAGGGAGAATTGTTTATGATTATAACGGCGCACGGCGGCGCGTTGAATACGGGACGGAACGGCGTGAAATTTTTTGAAACCATAAAAAATTATCCCGTCGACGCCGTTGAGGTAGACGTGCGGCAAAAGGGCGGGGAGTTGTATATTTCGCATATGCCGCCGCTTTTTTTGAAAAAAATCTTGCCGCTGTCGTTCGTTTTTGAGTTTATCAAGGAGAACGGATTTAAAGTTAATTGCGATATGAAGCGCGGCGGGACGGCGGGCGCGGTGTTTTTGGCGGCGCAAAAAGCGGGCGCGCAAGATCGCTTGATCTTTACGGGACGGGTCGAAAGGGATGATTTGGAGGAATTACGCGGAAGCGCGGAGTTTTTGAGGGCGAAAGAAAGGGGAGTTTCGGGACGGGTCGAAAGGGGTGATTTGAAAGAATTGCGCGGGGCGGCGGTATATCTTGATCCGAAATTTTTCGGATTTTCGATCGACGGAAATCTCGGACGCGTAAAGGACGAAATCGAAAAATTGAATTGTCCGTTTGTCAAGGGAATCAATATAAATTATAGGCGGTGCGGCGAAAGCGTTTTGGTTGAAGCGGAAAAGTACGGGGTCGGGCTGTCCGTCTATACCGTTGACGACGCGGCGGAATTGAGGCGGCTGACGGGACGGGCGGCTGTCGAAAACATCACTACGAATATACCCGATGAGGCGATTAAAATTTATGCCGAAAAAGGCGGTACTATACCGCGGAAAACGAGATAAAAGACGAAAGAAAATAAGGCATTAGAGAATATCGGAAAAACGAGAAAAATAAGCGGAAAACAGGCGTTGTATATAACAAAAAACGCGGTACTATACCGCGGAAAGACAAGAGAAATTAAGCGAGAAAACAAGAGAAATAAAACGGAAAAACGAGATAAGTAAAAAGGAATTTTTGAAATGGCGGATAAAATAAATTGGTTTCCCGGACATATGAAAAAAGCGGTCGGAATCATCGAGGAAAATTTAAAACTTGTGGACGCGGTTTTATACGTTTTGGACGCGCGCGCGCCTTTCGCCTGCATAAATCCCGAATTTGACAGGATTTTGAAGGACAAACCGCGCCTGTACATCCTCAATAAAGCCGATTTGGTCGAGGAAAACAGCGTCAAGGCGTGGACGGATTTTTTTAACGGTTCGGATTTTAAAGCCTTTCAATCGCGGTGCATAGCCTTGAACAGCGCGACGGGCGTAACCTCCTCCGTCGTCAGAGAATTGAGAACGCTGCTCGGCGAAAAAATCAAAAGATACCGCGAAAAAGGCGTAAAAAAAACCCTCCGCGTGATGGTCATCGGCGTTCCGAATTCGGGAAAATCTACGCTGATAAACGGCGTCGCTTTCAAAAAAAAGGCGGCGACGGGCGATAAACCGGGCGTAACGAAAAGTAAACAATGGGTGAATATCGGCGACGGTTTGGAAATGCTGGATACGCCCGGGGCGTTGGCTCCGCGACTCGACGACGAGAACGCTGCGAAAGATTTGTTTTTTATCGGCAGCATAAGGCAGGAAATTTTTGACAATACCGAACTCGCCCTAAACCTCATTGAAAAATTGCGAAAAATTGCTTTGAAAAATTTGGAGGAGAGATATAAAATCGAAATCGCGGGGGATACCGCGCCGATGGAAATCTTGGAAAAAATCGCGAAAAGCCGCGGATGCGTCGTTAAGGGAGGCGAAATCGATATCGATAGGGCGGCGATGACGGTCTTGGACGACTTTAAAAAGGCGAGAACGGGCAGGATTTGTCTGGAAATGCCGAAGCGAGAGGGATAGAAAGAGAGAGTTGTTTTTTGGGGGAATTATGAGAGGCAAGAGATATGAGAGGCATAGTTTTTTTTGAATTTCGAATCGAAAACGGATAAAAAATTTGACGTAATTTTTTAATACCGAATCGAAAAATAGATACGGCAAACGGGATTTATTTAGGCGATACCGGATTAAAAAAGAGATGCGGCAAGTGAGAGTTGTTTTTTTTTGGAATTCCGTATTAAAAAAGAGATACGGCAAACGGGATTTATTTAGGTTATACCGAACCGAAAAATAGATACGGCGCGGGAATTCCGAATCCAAAAAAGGAGGGAATTTTTAATGGAAAAAGACAAAATTTCGCTTTATCACGTGAGGACGAGAGAAAAAACCGTCAGCCTTTTACTCAGACCCGTTTTGGCGGCGTTGATGTCGAAGGGCGTAACGGTCAACAAGGTTTTTTACGGCGAACCGAAGTCTAAACTCTCCGCCGCCGAACTATACGCCGGCAAGAACGCGAAAAAACCCGTCTTGATTTACGTTCACGGGGGCGGCTGGGTCAAAGGTTCGCACGCCATGCGCAACCCGTACTGCTCGCGGATCGCGGAAATCGGCTTTTATGTCCTAAACATAAACTACGAACTCGCGCCCGAAGCGAAACATCCCGTCCAAATCAGAAATATTTTCCGCGCGCTCTCTTACGCGTTCCAAAAAAAGGACGAATATAACCTCGATACGGAAAATGTCTTTTTGGCGGGCGACTCGTCGGGCGCGCATCTCGCCGCGCTCGCCGCCGCAGTAACCGTAAACCCCCGTCTGTATGACGAATTCGGTATCGATTTTGACGGAAAAGAGGAATTGAAAATCAAAGGATTGGTACTTATCAGCGGCATTTTTGAATTTTTGAGTTGTATCGGCACAAGTTTTCCGTACGCGGATTTTTATTTGCGTTCATATACGGGGCATGATACGCGCAATATCGAATCGGAAAAGATCGCGGAATTTTGGGAACGTCCCGGTATACGCGAGACGGTTCCCGCGCCGCTCGTCAATCCCGAATATCCCCCTTGTATCGTCTTTACGGGCGAGGGCGACCCTCTGCACCCGTCAAGCGAGGTTTTTTATCGGAAATTGCGGGAAAACGGCGTCGAGGCAAGGTATTTTTCGGCGGAGGGGAAGTACGCCGTACACGGATTTCCGCTGTATGATAAAAATAAAAACGGGCAAAAGGCGATGAGTATGGTCAAAGAGTTTTTGACGGAAAGATTGAATGCGGAATAGGTTTTTTTGTTTTTAAAATGCGGACGGGTGAGAATACGTGTGCCGCCGAATACCGAAAGGGGAGGATTGTAAAAAATGAGCGCGAAAAATATTATTTCAAAGCGGGCTTTGCCGAATAGCAGGCTTTTTACTCGTTGGGGGAGGGCGGTTGACAGGGAAAATCCGCTCCCCGAGTATCCGCGTCCCGGGTTTGTCCGTGAAAGTTTTTTGAATTTGAACGGGGTTTGGGAATACGCGATCTACAAAAACGGCGCGGAATTCGGCGGCTGGCAGGGGGAAATCGTCGTGCCGTTTTCGCCCGAATCCGCGCTTTCGGGCGTGGAAAAGAGGGTTTTCCCGGACGACGTATTGTATTACCGCAGGTCTTTCGAGGTGAAAAAGGGCTTTTTGCGCGATAAAACGGTCTTGCATTTCGGCGCGGTCGACGATTTTTGCGCGGTTTACCTCAACGGAAAAGCGGCGGGAGAACATCAAGGCGGCTTTGTTCCGTTCGATATCGACGTTACGGGGCTTATCAAGGAAGGACGGAACGAGATATATTTGGAGGTTACCGATCCGACCGATACGGGTTTTATCAGCCGCGGAAAACAGTCGGGAAAACCGGGAGGGATTTGGTATTCCGCGCAGTCTGGGATTTGGCAGACGGTTTGGCTGGAAAGTTTGCCCGCCGCGCATATCGAATCGGTGAGAATGACGCCCGACGTCGACGGAGGATTTTTGAGAATTTTTCCCGTCGTTAGGGCGAATAGTGAAAATGCCGACGGGAATTCATTGAAAAGCACGGGAAATATTAATAAAAATTCTTTGAACGTTGGAAAAAATACCGAAAAAGCAGACGGAAATTCAAGAAATTCTAATGAAAATTCATCGGATACCGCTCAAAATACCCGAAAAGTCAAGGCGGTCATCACCGATAACGGGAGGGTCGCCGCGGAGGCGGATCTCATACCGAACGCCGAAAACACCGTCAAATTGACGGACTTCACCCTTTGGTCGCCCGAAAATCCTCATCTTTACGACATAGAATTCACGTTTTGCGGCGACCGCGTAAAAAGTTATTTCGGTATGCGGAAATTCTCGATCGGCAAGGATAAGGACGGAATTGTACGCCTTACGCTCAACAATAAACCCTACTTTCATAACGGACTGCTCGATCAAGGGTATTGGCCCGACGGGCTTTTGACCGCGCCCTCCGATGACGCTATGCTCTCCGATATCAAAAAAATGAAAGAATTAGGCTTTAATATGCTGAGAAAACATATCAAAATCGAACCGCTCCGCTGGTATTATCACTGCGACCGCGAGGGAATGATCGTTTGGCAGGATATGATCAACGGCGGCGGCGAACAAAAATTTTCCATAATCGCGCTCCTGCCCTTCCTCGGCAAAAAAATGAAGGATACCGCCGAAAATTATGAAAAATTCGGACGCGGAAACGCGGAATCACGCGAAAGTTATTATAACGAATTGGACAAAATGATCTCTTTGCTCTATAATACCGTGAGTATAGGCGTTTGGGTTCCGTTCAACGAGGGCTGGGGACAGTTCGACGCGCTGAGAGCGGTCGATTTTATAAGGGAAAGGGACGACGGCCGCGTCGTCGACCATGCCAGCGGTTGGTACGATCAGGGCGGAGGCGACCTAAACAGCGTGCATATCTATTTTAAGGCGATAAGAACGCCGAAAGACGGGAAACGCGCCGCGGTATTGTCGGAATTCGGCGGCTATTCGCACCACGTAAAAGGACACGTTTGGAACGAAAACCGCGTGTTCGGATACAGAATTTTTAAAGAG
>JAISNN010000012.1 GCA_031276195.1 Clostridiales bacterium | reverse complement strand
ACGGATACGGCTGAATTTGTGCAATGGCTCAATAAAAACTATGCGTATTTAGAAAACAAACCGATAGTTGTTATAGCGGAGCATACGAAATATAACCCGAACTACCCTATGGCGGACTTTTGAGCCCTAAACAGTTGTTAGCGCAAGGAATAAATTTAGAAGATTATTGGGAACCCGTTCCGGTAAGGTTAAGTTTGGTTGCGGTTTAACGAATATCAAGATCATAATAAAAAAAGAACGTATACGCTTTGAACGGCCGTATGAAAATTGAAAAAATATACGCTTCAAACCCTATATTAAAATTGAAAAAGCAAAGAATGTACGCTTCAAACCCTATATTAAAATTGAAAAAACACGGAGGATTTTTTATGCCGAAACTCAGCTGGGACGAATATTTTATGCAAATCGCTTACCTTTGCGCCAAACGCTCGACGTGTATACGGCGGCAAATCGGCGCGGTCATCGTCCTCGATAACCAAATAATCTCGACGGGTTACAACGGCGCGTGCTCAAAATTGGAAGAGTGTATCGACGTCGGATGTCTGAGAAATCAATTGGGAATCCCGTCCGGCGAAAAACACGAAATCTGCCGCGCCGTCCACGCCGAACAAAACGCGATTATTCAAGCCGCCGTCAGAGGAGTTTCGTTGAAAGGCGGCACGATATATTGCACGCAGTCGCCGTGCGTTCTCTGCGCGAAAATGATCATCAACGCGCAAATAAAAAGATGCGTCGTCTCCGAACCCTACTCCGAAGAAAAATATCTTGAACTCTTTGAAAAAGCGGGAATCGAAACTTGCGCTCTAAATCTTAAACCATAAATCAAAACCTTATAAAACACAGAATCGAAACCCGCAAATCAAATCTTAAACCGCTATACGCCCCACCCCTTTTATCCCCTCCCACGGAGGGGAATTGCGGATAATAAGAAAAATGCCGTTAAAATGCGTTGCTTTCGTTTCCTATCGGCATTGACGTAAAAGGTGAATATCAAGCCGACGTTACGCCCCACCCCTTTGTCCCCTCCCACGGAGGGGAATTGCGGATAATGAGAAAAATGCCGTTAAAATGCGTTGCTTATCTTATCCTATCGGCATTGACGTAAATGGTGAATATCAAGCCGACGTTACGCCCCACCCCTTATATCCCCTCCCACGGAGGGGAATTGCGGATAATAAGAAAAGTGCCGTTAAAATGCGTCGTTTTCGTTTCCTGTCGTCATTGGCGTAAAAAGGGGAAATGACAAGTCTGCGGACGGATCGGCGTAAAGGGTGAACATCAAGTCCGTAGACGGATCGGCGTAAAGGGTGAATATCAAGTTCGCGGACGGATCGGTTTGTTTTTGAGAATGTTTTTACCGGAAGTTTTTGAAAAGGGGTACGTGGGGGAGGACAATATTTTATTTAACTTAAATACTTATTGAAAGTCCTCCGCCGCAATTTTTTATTTTATAATATAGAGATTCTAAAATTTTTTATTCTATAATATAGAGGTTCTAACAGAGATTTTAAAAAAAAGTTGTCATACACGCGGCTTCCGGAAAATATAATAAAGCGTAAATTAAAAAAACCGGGAGGGCGGCTTTAAAAATGGCGGATTTAAAATTCGGAGAAATCAAGAATCAATACAAAAAACTAATTACGGTTTCGCAAGTTATGGTAGGTTTCGACGTCGAGAGCCGCGACGGCAAGAAAATCAAAAAAGTTTTGTCTATCGCCGCCGATCCGAAAGTCGTTTCGGTCGACGCGTTGAACGGCGAGGCGGTCGTAAGCGGGCGTGTGAACTACAAAATTTTGTATTTGAACGAGGACGGCGAACCCGTCAGTCTCGACTACTTTTCGGACTATAAGGACAAGATTTCGGACGGCGCGATCCTGCCGGCGAGCAGTCTGACGGTCAAGACGTCCGTGGCGGACATAACCGTAAACGACGGCGGCGGACTGTCTATTTCGCTCGTCTTGGAAAACGCCGTCTATATGATCGCTTCGGACGTGATACCCGTCTTGAAAAGCGTTCCCGAAAACTATTTCGACGAACGCCGCCGCGTCGTCGTCCAAAGTTACGCCGCCGTACCGCCCGTATCCGCCGCCGTATCGGGCGAGAGCCCCGCGGGAGGGGAGGTAGGCGAGATCCTTATGCTGGACGTTTCGGCGGTTCTAAGCGATACTACGGTCGGAAACGGCGTCGCGGCATACGGCGGCGCGGTCTATGCGGACGTGCTTTATACCACGCGGGACGGGCTGTATCTCAATAAGCAATTCACAATCCCGTTTTCGGAGGAGCAGGCGGTACCGCAGGGGCTTGCGGTTTCGGCGTTCGCGGAGGCTTCGGTAAAAAGTTCCAAGGTCGTCCTGTCGGGGACGGCGGAGGACAATATAATCGGGCTGGAAGCCGTCGTCGAGATCGCCGCCGCCGTCGTTGCGGATACGGAAGAGGAGGTCGTAAGCGACGTTTTCAGCGTTACGCACGAATTGAATACCGCCGTCGAAAAAGTCGTCAAGCCGAGGTTTTATCATTCCGCGGTGTATTCCGAAACTGTCGGCGGAAGCGTGAGTTTGGCGGAAAATATGCCCGCGGCCGACGAGGTTTTGGGCTATTTCGGAGCGCGGAACAATATCGCGTCGCTAACCGCCGGAAGCGAGCGCGTGAACGTCGAGGGCGTGTTGAATTTAACCGTTTTGTACCGCGGCGGCGACGGCGGAATCAATTCAGCCGACGTGGAAATTCCGTATTCCGTAGACGTCAAAGATACGGATATTTCGGAGAATTTCAGGCTCGAGGGACGCGGCGCGGCGGGAACGGTTTCGGTCAGGCGCAAAAAAGACAGGGAAATAGACGTTAGCGCGGAATTGTTTTTTTGCATTCAAGCCTACGGAGACGAAACGATAAGCGTCGTCTTAGACGTCGAGGAAACCGCGGAAAAAAAAGAGGCTGCAAGCGCGGTCAGTATCTATAACGCCGGCGGGGGCGAAACGCTCTGGGATATCGCAAAATCGCTTTCCTGTACACCCGAAACAATCTTGAACCAAAACGAAGAACTCGTATTCCCCGTCAAAAATCCGGGCAGAGTCGTGCTGTACCGCGAGTTGGAAGAGATATAGTTTTATTTGATCATTTGTTTGTTTGTTTGAAAAATGCGGCGGAAAACTTTTTCATGAAAAAGTTTTCCGCCGCGTCATAAAAAGAAAATCCGCGTTAATTTTACAATGTTAATTTTACAATTTAACGACTATGCCTTTCTTTTTGAACAACGCTTCTATGCCGCAAAACATGGCGACGGACAGGACGGTTACGATAATTCCGCCCGCGGCGGCTCCCGCTTTTACGAACAGAGCGGAATACAGCGTCGAGAACAAGACCGCGACGGGGTAGCGGATTATAAAATAGAACAGGAGATTGCGTCCCATTCTCCCGATAAGCGGAATCGATCCGCTTGTTTTTCTTTTGAGAATTTTTTCCGTAAGGCGCGTTATACCTTCGCCCGCGGCGCGGAATACCGCAAAAAGCAGCGCGACGACGGAGTACGTAACGGCGAAAAACGTCGAGTTATAAGGTTGGTAGGTCGGCGGTATTATACCGTAAATTACGACGGTATAAACCACGATCGGGAGCAGTCCCAAAAGGAAATACGCGAACCCTTTTTTGTACAAGTCGAACAAGACCGTCGTTATGAGAAAAAAGCCCGCGTAAGCGACGCAAACCGCGAAACCGCCGTCCGATGAAAAATTCGGAGTGCAGAGATACGTATAGATTTCCTTTGAAAATATGTCGTGAACGGCGATAAACGCGACGCCGGAAACGCCCCTTACCGCCGGCTTGAATTGCAGAAAAAACATCGTCAAAAGACCCGTAAAGCCGATCGAATGCAGAGGTCCCCACGCGCTCGGGTTTTGATTTTTCGTAGCGATTCCGGCGACGAGATACATAATCGCGCCGATTCCGACGAGAGCGGCGTTGCGGACGAGCAAATGCTTAAAAGCCGCCGGTTTGCCGTGCGCGGCGGCGCGTTTGCGAAAGGCGGGAACGGCGGTCATTCCGCCGACGAAATAGAAAAAAATCATACCGAGATCGACGGGCGTGAACGGACTGCCGAAAGGTCCCATAGGACGCCCCATCGCGTGGGAAAAAATCCAATCGGGAACGTCGGAGCGGTAAATCGTGCCCAAAATCGCCAGCATAACGAACAAAAAGACTAAAACGCCTCTGAAATTATCAAAAAGCGCGTTTCTTTGGACGATCGTTTGGCTCTCTCTCTCTCTCATAGTTTTTCTCACTCATAGTTTTTCTCTCTCAATAACCTTAATCTCTCAATAACCTTAATCACTCAATAGTATTTTTCACTCGATAGTATTTCTCTCTTATAGTCTTTATCTCTCAACGGTATTTTTCACTCATAGTCTTTATCTTTTGTAGTTTTTACATTTCAATGGTAGTTATCTCTCAACGGTATTTATTACTCATAGATTTCTCTTTTATAGTTTTTATCTTTCAATAGTTTTTATCTCTCATAATTTTATAGTATAAATCAATAAAATTAATTTTTTATGAATTTTTGCGTTTTTCCTTAAAAGAATGCGGAAAGAAACTTCAAAAAAATTTCTTTCCGGTATCTTACTTATTATCCGCCGAAAGTATAGAACTTATAAAGCGAGGCATTTTAAGAGTATTTTACTTATTTTCCGCAATTCCCCTCCGTGGGAGGGGGTAGGGGGTGGGGCGAAACGTCTGTTTGATACGGACTATTTACGTCAATGACGATAGGAAACGAAAGCGAGGCATTTTAACGATATTTTTATTAACTGTCCGTAATTCCCCTCCGTGGGAGGGGACAAAGGGGTGGGGCGGCTTCTTTGGTTTGATATGGGTTGTTTACGATTGAAAGTATAGAACTTATAAAGCGAGGCATTTTAACGGTATTTTTACTAACTATCAGCAATTCCCCTCCGTGGGAGGGGGTAGGGGGTGGGGCGAAACGTCTGTTTGATATGGACTATTTACGTCAATGACGATAGGAAACGAAAGCGAGGCATTTTAAGGGTATTTTACTTATTTTCCGCAATTCCCCTCCGCGGGAGGGGGTAGGGGGTGGGGCGGCTTCTTTGGTTAGATATGGAGTGTTTACGATTGAAAGTATAGAACTTATAAAGCGACGCATTTTAACGGTATTTTATTTATTTTCCGCAATTCCCCTCCGCGGGAGGGGGTTAGGGGGTGGGGCGAAACGTCGGTTTGATACGGACTATTTACGTCAATGACGATAGGAAACGAAAGCGAGGCATTTTAACGGTATTTTACTTATTTTCCGCAATTCCCCTCCGTGGGAGGGGTTAGGGGGTGGGGCGATCGATTTGAGAAACGCAAAATAAAATTAGAAACCGATATTCGTGAATAAGAGAAAACTTTTTAAACTCCGCGTTCTTTTATTGTCAAGTCCGCCGCGCGATGAGCGGAATTTTATTCTTTTTTTGATTTTTAAACTCCGCGCTCTTTTTTTATCAGACCCGCCGCGCCGAGTAGCAGGATTTTATTCTTTTTTTTGGTGATATATTCTTCGTCGATCTCGACCAAAAGAGCCGCGGAACAATGTCCGCCGCCGTCGATTTTAATTCCGCCGACGCGTTCGCATATATTATTTTCGTTATAAAAGCATAATTTGTATTCGCAGGGAGTTTTCATTTTTTTGTTCTCCTCGGTTTTGATCGGCGGATTTTAATCCGTATGCTAAGCGGACTAAAAGTTTAACGTGCGTAGAAGCGCAATTTATATTCGCGGAAAGT